>CAZWGD010000017.1:0-13396 GCA_964633235.1 uncultured Desulfobacteraceae bacterium
ACCGCAAGGCGGCGGTGCTCAATGAGCAACTCTGCATCGGCTATGGTGTCTGCGTCCACAAATGCCCCACGGAATCTCTAACCCTCGAAAGGCGTGAAAAGAGTTATGATCCGCCCGAAGACGTGCGTGATTGGATCAAGCGGTGGTATATGGATCGCAAGGTTTCATCAGGCTAATATGAATCCCTTTAATATATGTTCCTCGGTATTCTCATTGTAGGAGCACTCGGCTGTGATTGAACCTTGATTCATAACCAGTATTCGATCAGACACAGTAATTAGCTCAGGTAAATCTGATGAAATAACCAAAATCCCTTTGCCTTGCTTTTTTAACTGGATCAATAATCTGTGTATTTCAGCCTTTGATTTGACATCCACGCCTCTTGTGGGTTCGTCGAAAATAAGTACGGGTAGATCTCTTTCCAGCCACTTTCCAATCATTACTTTTTGCTGGTTAGCAACCGCTGTAAATATATTTCTTGACATTGAATATATAGATACATAGTATACAAGCATACGAGCATGCTATCAGCTTTAGGTGTTCGCTGCGTTGAGGACTATTGGGTGACCATAACTGAAACCCAAATTGAGCGATTTTTCACTCGTCCTGCACCAAGATATCAGCACAGCCCTTCGTGAAAAACCGCTCGACTCGGGTTAAAGAAAGATATTAGAGAAATGCAGGATCAATTAATACCATTATTTATCCAGGTGGCAGAAACGGTTAAGGCTAGAATATTGAACCATGAATATTTGCCAGGCGAGCCTATCCCGTCGGCCAAAGAATTGGAAAATGAATTTAACGTCAGCAATATCACGATCCGCCGGGCCATGGACCTGCTTGCACAGGGGGGGTACATCGTTCCAAAAAGGGGCATGCGAGCACAAGTTGCTCGGCAAAGAAGCAAGGTTGTTGAAATTGAGATTACGGGTGATTTCAGAACCTGGATTGATTCGGCTGTCGGCCGAAAATTTGAAATAACCGCGGAGGTGATCGATAGACAAGTTATTGCTTGTCCAAAACCGATTTGTGACATCCTGGCCCTTGATCCCGCCGAAAAGGTGGAGCGAATCAAGCGAGTTCGGAAGCTGGAAGAAAAACCTATTTCATATTTCGTTACTTACGGCCCCAGTCGGTTATTAACTAAACTTTCCAGCCGAGAAATAGAGAAGCGGACCTTTATCGATACCTTTCTGAATGTATCTAAAATCAAGCTAAAGTACATGGAACAAAGAGTTCAGGCATCAAGCGCAGATATGGATCTGGCCAGTCTTCTACATGTCGATTTCGGCTTCCCCCTCTTTTTCGTGCAGAACGTATACTACTCAGAGAAAGGAATTCCGATGGCCGTAACTCAGATGTACTATCGATCTGATTACTATGTCTATACCGCAAAAAGGGTTTTATAACCAGAGTTTATGCAGGCGATCTTAAAAGCAGGGGGTCTCATCCCTTATTTTCAACATAATATACGCAGGAGGCTGAGAATGTCTAATACCTATAGGATTGCTGTGATACCAGGCGATGGTACGGGGCTCGAGGTGGTCAATGAAGGACGGAAGGTAATGCATGCGGCGGCAGCCAAATATGGGTTTGATTTAAAAATGACCGATTTCGATTTTGGAGGGGACCGTTATTTACGGACGGGTGAGGTGCTGCCGGAAAATGCCGTTAGCGAGCTGTGCGGGTTCGATGCCATCTATCTGGGCGCCATCGGACATCCGGATGTCAAACCGGGCATTTTGGAAAAGGGCATTCTGCTGCGACTCCGTTTTGAGCTGGATCAGTACATCAACCTGCGCCCGGTGCGCCTCTTTCCCGGAGTGGAGACTCCCCTTAAGGACAAAACGCCCGAGCATATCGATTATGTGGTGATCCGTGAAAACTCGGGCGGAATCTACACCGGAACCGGCGGTGTTTCCATGAAGGGGACCGCCCATGAAGTGGCTGTTCAGGGTATGGTTTACAATCGTTTTCAGGTGGAACGGTGTCTTCGCTACGCTTTCGAGTATGCGCGAAAATTCGGTAAAAAATCGCGAGGCAAGGGGGACGACAACACATTGGGGCTGGTGGGCAAAACCAACGTACTTACTTATGTTTTCGATCTTTGGGAGCGGGTGTTCCACGAAATCGGCGAAAAGGACTATCCCGATGTGAAACGCGAATACTACCATGTGGATGCCGCCTGCATGTGGATGGTAAAAAGTCCGGAGTGGTTCGACGTGCTGGTGACCTCCAACATGTTTGGTGATATCATCACCGATCTGGGCGCCGAAACCCAGGGCGGCATGGGCATTGCGGCAGGCGGTAACATCAACCCCGATGGGGTCAGCATGTTCGAGCCCATCGGCGGCTCGGCCCCCAAATATACCGGTAAAAATATCATCAATCCCCTGGCCGCCATCTGTGCCGGGGCCATGATGCTGGAAACCTTAGGGGAAGCGCAAGCAGCCATCGCTATTGAGAATGCGGTCAGAGAGGTGACCGGTAAGAAGTTAAAAAGCCTTGCCGCCGGGAAGATGGGTTACACCACCGACGAGGTAGGCGATCTGGTAGTCAATTATGTACGAAATGAAAATTAGCTAGTACCCATCCATGATTGGAAATCATGGATGGAAGGTGTTAGCTTTTTAGCCATTAGGTTTTAGATAAAACGGATAAAAAACATGGTATTATCTAATTGCTAACCGCTAACAGCCAATTGCTCCATCCTGAAATCTTGGATTTATGGACGGGCACTACCTATGGTTAGTGACAAAACCCAATAAAACTGTAATCACAAACGATTACCCGTAAGGAGGATTAAAATGAAATGGCTTTTGTTGTTCGCCTTGGTGATGACAACTATCTTTGCCCTGGGCATGGGAAGCGCCGCAGCGGCCGAGATCAACATTGATGTTAACTGCACCATGAAACCCGGCGGCTCCGAAGAGGCGGCCATTAAAAAGTTCAAGGAGATTGTAGAGCAAAAATCCGGTGGCCGAATGAACGTCAAGATCTTCATGAGCGGCCAGTTGGGTAAGGAAAAGGCGGTGCTGGAGCTGATGAAGATCGGCCAGACCCAGATGGCACTGACCGGAGGAATCTTCCGGACCATGTTCGCCAAGCAATACGACCCCATCACCATTCCCTTTTACCTGCCCACCTGGGAAGCGGTTCAAGGCTATCTGGAAGGCCCCATGGGAAAAAAGATCGGAGAGCTTGCCGAGGAAAAAGGGGGTGTCATCGACTTCGGTCCCCAGAAACGAGCGGCACGCCACATGACCTCAAACAAGAAAATCACGAGTCCCGATGACATCCAGGGATTGAAGATGAGGCTGCCGGCCATTCCCATCTGGGTCGACGTCTGGAAAGAGCTTGGCGCTCTTCCCACGGTGATTCCGGCGCCGGAAATCTATCTGGCCATGAAAACCGGCCAGGTGGATTCCCATGAAAATTCACTGGTCTCTCCCTATTCCAGAAAATTGTGGGAAGTACAGAAATATATTATTTTAACCGGTCACGTTTACTTCCCCTGGCACTGGGTGGCCAGCAAGAAATGGTTCAACGGTCTTTCCGCCGCCGACCAGAAACTTATCCGTGATGCCGTTGAGCAAGCCAGGGCATACGGTACCCGGATCGAAGATGAAAAGGATGCCTTCTATGCGTCGGAGTTGAAGAAAAACGGCATGGAATTCATCACACCGGACAACAAAACTATCAGGACAAAGGCGCTGCCGGCCATCACGCGTGCGGTTGATAAACTGGCGCCGGAAGTAGCGGCCGAAGTAGAGCAGCTAACAAAATAACTCAGGTTTCGCACTTTTGACTCCTCGGCCCTTGGAATCCTTGGATCCTTTTTTCCAGGTCATCTGGAAGGTGAACCTATGAGAACTCTGATTCGCGCATATGATACAGGCGCATTCATCTGTTTTTGTGCCATGATGGGCTGTGTATTACTGGAAGTGGTAGCCCGCAACATCGTTCATTTTCCCACAACTTGGGCTGAGGAGCTATCCAGATTCATGTGTGTGTGGACCGTATTTCTCGGCGCGGCCGGAGCCTGGGCCCGCAACACCCATATTGTTATCGATATTCTTCCCCGTCGGCTCAAAGGGTTGCCCAAGCGATTGCTCACCCTGTTGAATCAAGCGCTCAGCGGTATTTTTATTCTCTGTGTCTGGATAGGTTCAATCTATATCATCATCGAGCAGCACGAGGCCAAAACAACCGCTCTGGAAATCAGCATCGGCTGGTTTTATCTCGGCCTTTTGGTGGGTGCCACCGGGATGTTGATATTTCATCTGCTGCAGATGGTGCAGACATTCCGCGAACCCTTAACTGCCGAATAGACGGGGAATGTATGCTGACGCTTCTTTTTTTCATCGGACTGCTGATCATTTTATTTGTTCTGGGTATCCCGGTGTGTATCTCCATCGGTCTCACATGCCTGGCGGTGCTGTGGTATGAAAACGGCTTGGCCAACATACCGCTTTCGCTGCTGTCCTTAAAGATGATGCATGGGGTCAACAACTTCCCGCTTCTGGCCGTCCCGTTTTTCATCCTGGCCGCGAATATCATGAACAAAGGCAGTGTCACCCCGCGTATTTTCAACTTTGCCAATTCGCTTGTGGGACATCTACGTGGCGGACTCGGCCATGTCAATGTGCTGGCCAGCATGATATTTGCCGGCATGTCCGGAACCGCGGTAGCCGACGCCGCCGGTCTCGGTGCGCTGGAGATTCGGGCAATGCGTGATCAGGGCTATCCCTTGAATTACAGTACGGGCATCACCGGCGCCTCTTCGGTCATCGGGCCCATCATTCCGCCCAGCGTGGCCATGGTGATCTACGGCTGGTTGAGCGATGCCAGCGTCGGGGCTCTTTTCATCGGCGGCCTGATCCCCGGCGTCATGCTCGGCCTGGCGCTGATGACCATGACAGTCGTTCTCTCCTATCGCACTTCCATGCCGATGCAGCCAAGACCGCCCATTGCCGAAACCTTGCGGTTGTCCAAACGGGCCGCCCTGTCCCTGATGACGCCGGCCATTATCGTAGGAGGCATATGGTCGGGCATATTTACGCCCACCGAATCAGGAGCTGTGGCCTCCGCCTACGCCATCGTTCTTGGGACGCTGGTCTATCGTGAAATCGGCTATAAAGAGTTGCTTGACGTTTTTAAGAGCACCATCGAATTCACAGCCATCATTCTGTTTATCATTTCCATAGCCGGGCTGTACGGATGGCTGTTGGTACGACTCCAGATCCCCATGACGCTGGCTGAAGGAGTGATCAAACTGACCACAAATCCCACGCTGTTTCTGGTGATATTGATGGTATTTTTTTTAATCGTGGGGTGCTTCATGTCGGTGATCGAGTCGGTGCTGATTTTCACGCCGATCATGGTACCCATGGTCAAGATGATGGGAGTCGATCCTATTTTCTTCGGTGTGCTGATGGTGATCTCACTGTCTGTCGGTGTGATCACCCCACCGTTTGGCAACGTCATTTACGTGCTGGTGGGCATCACCAACCAGACCTTCGAAGAGGTCGTAAGGGCCCTGATACCCTTTCTGGTGCCCATTTTACTAACGGTCCTGGTGTTGATACTGTTTCCTGAATTAGTTACATACCTGCCTTACAAATGGATAGGCATGTAGTCTACCGATCGCAAGCTGGACAGGTACCATGGGGGAAAATAATAAAAGCTATCGATGGGATGCCCATCAGTATGCCAAACATTCCGATTCACAGCATGCGTGGGGACTCGAGCTGATAGAGAAACTGAAGCTTGAGGGTCATGAAACCGTACTGGATATCGGTTGCGGCGATGGCAAGGTAACCGCATCCATCGCCCGTCATCTGCCAAAGGGACAAGTTGTTGGCATCGACAGCTCCAAGGAAATGCTCGATCTGGCCCGGAGCAGATTTTGCGATGATGCAAGCCTGCCCCTGGAATTCAAACACCTGGATGTGCGCGGCCTCGATTATCAAAATCGATTTGACGCCGTGTTCTCAAATGCTGCCCTGCATTGGATCAAATATCACCCACCCATGCTGTTGCGTATTGGAAAAGCCATGAAGAGCGATGGGCGTCTGCTTTTTCAAATGGGCGGCAAAGGCAATGCCGCACAGATGATTGCGGCCTTTGAGAGGATGATCGATAAAAAATGGGGTGCTTACTTTTCAGAGTTTGCTTTCCCCTACGGCTTCCATGGTCCCAAAGTGTACGCCCAATGGCTTAAGGAGGCCGGTTTGAAGCCCCTGAGGGTGGAACTGATCCAAAAGGATATGGGCCATCACGGCCGAGAGGGCCTCGCCGGTTGGATCCAAACCACCTGGCTGCCCTATCTGGAGCGAGTACCGGCGGACCTGAGAGAAACGTTTATTGAAGACATCGTCGACGCCTATCTCGATGCCCATCCCCTTTATGCCGACGGCACCGCTCATGTGCGCATGGTGCGCCTGGAGGTGGAAGCCGTCAAAATCTGACACTTGCTCGGGCCTTGCTCTGGACCGAAATCTACCATTTCTGCCAGAAACGGCATCTTTCGGCCCAGGGCGGCGTTCTCGCAAGTTTGCAATCCTCAACGTAGCGCGCTACGCCTGCGGTTGCAAACTTGCTCGGGCCTTGCCCTGGACCGAAATCTACCATTTCTGGACGGGCACTATTTATTTTCAACCAGCTCTGCCCAGGCGGCGCTTATGATCGAATCCAACGTATCGTTTGTTTCATCGGGTTGAAGGTCTTCAGGAGTGGAATCCAGTAGTTGATGCACCTTTTCCCTGGCTTTTTGCCGGATATCTTGTCGGCCCTTAATTTCCCAATCATCCCATATGCCGTCAAAACCGAGATCGGGGATAAATATCTCCTCGTTTCTCAGGTGCTTGAGGGTATGATCCTGAAGAAGGTAGGGCTGATCCTGGCATGCTGCCGCGATGGCCTCAACCGCCAGGGTTTCCGTATCGATCTTTACCCCCTGGATCATCTTCCTGAGCACCCGCATGATTTCATTATCGATTACCAGCTGCTCATATGAGGCAACGGTAAGACTGGCTAAACCGCCCAGTCCGGAAATCATATCGGCTCCTGCCATCAGGGGTAACAGTCCGTTGGCCAATTTTTCATAACCGGTCTGCGTGTCGCTGGTGCAGCTGGTGCAGGAGAGCCCGTATACATCGGATACAAATCCGTAGCTGTCGGCCAGCTGTACGGCATACGCCCCGGCCATACCTACATTCGGCAGGCCCCAGAGGGAATTGCCGGAGCGCATATCGGCAAAAGCCAGCCGCGCTCCATAGATCAGTGGTGTGGCTGGATTAAACAGGGAGGCGATGGCCGTAAAGGCCAGCATGGAAGCATTTTGCTGCACCAGGCCCCCGGCCAGGGTCATGGGCGCGCTGAAACCGACGACGGGTGCCGGCAGCATCACGGTCGGCAAACCGGCCGAGATGACGACGCGCATGACATCGGTGATGCTTTGAGGAAAGTTCAGCGGGCTTTCCGGGGATATGTCCGCCAATCCATTATAACCCTGCTTTCGACGATCATCCGCTCCGGCCACCGTCCGGAAAAGCTCCACGATGTAGCGGGCCTTGTCCGCGGATCCCACAAGCACGTACAGAGGTTTGCGGCTGTAGCGCATCATGATTTGGCACTGTTTGATCTCGTTTATCTCCGTGGGAACATCGTCCGGATACAGCATCGCACAGTTTATATCGATCTCATCCAGTTTGTTGATCAACCGCGTGAAATCTATCAGATCACGGACCCGGCCCGGGCGGCGATCACCGCTGTCCATGTCCAGAACAAAGGGCATGCCACCGGTCGTGTGGGTGAGCGTATGGGTGGATCCAATCTCAATTGCGGTGCCCGGCGGGTAGGCCAGGGGGATTGAGGGGCGGATACCGGCCAAGGCCTTTTGAATAAAATCGGGGGGGAATTCGACCTGTTCCTTTTCGATGACACATCCGCAGCCATGAAGATTTTCCCTCAGGATGGGATCTTCCACCCTCACTCCCGCCCGGTTCAACACTTCCAGGCTGGCCTCGTGGATACGGGCAACGGAATTTGCCGGCAACATACCCAATTGGGGGGGGAAGATATCTTCGATCAAATGGTAAGCCTTCCTAAGTTACAAAACCATATCTTCAAAGGTTCTGGGATAGTCGGTCAGCACTTCCCCACCATCGGCGGTTACCGCTAGATCTTCCTCGATGCGCACACCGCCTGAGCCGGGTAGATAGATACCGGGTTCGATGGTGGCCACCATACCTTCGGCCAGGGGCGTTTTGTTGCGGCTGTGCATTGAAGGCGGTTCATGAATGCTCAGCCCGATTCCGTGGCCGATGCGGTGAATAAAATAATCACCATATCCGGCGCTTTCGATGAGTTTTCTGGCAGCCGAATCGACTTCGCTCATGGGCACACCTGGCTGTACCTTGGCAATGGCCTCCTGCTGGGCCTCGAGCACGACCTGGTATATCTCTTTGAACCGTGCTTTCGGCGGGCCTGCAAAAAAGGTCCGGGTGCAGTCGGACCAATAATGCTGGTAGCAGACGCCGAAATCGATTGTTAGCGGGTCCCCTTCCTGCCAGGCGCGGTCACCCGCATAACCGTGGGGGTCGGCTGATCCGGTACCGGCCAAAACTTGAATCACGAAGTCATCGATCATCAGGTCCGGTTGCGCTGCCATGGCCCGCATGATCTCCACGGTGATTTCTTTCTCTGTCTGCCCGGTATGAATTGTGGCGGCTATCCCGGCTAGTATCTCATCGCTGTATCTGGCGGCCGTGCGCAGATTGCTTATTTCGGTATGGTCTTTAATCAGTCGAATATCGGAAATAATACCTGAAATATCGGTCATGGCTGTCAGGGATCGGTCGGAATTTCGATCGAGAGCTGTCATCAGCTTTTCGGCCACGGCCAGAGGTAATGAATTTTTCTCCACCCCTGGCAATCGACCCGCACCGATGAACGCCGCAACCGCTACCAGGGGATCATCCTGGTCGCCGTAAAATTCGACGATGATCCCGGAATCTCTGGCCGCGTCTCTTTCCAGGCTGGGTAAAACTAGTTGGCTGAGGCCCGACCGGGTATCCAGCAAAAGAGCGATAAAGCGCTCGTAAGGCGTGATCTTCACACCTGTGAAATACAGCAGGTTGACCGGATCGCAGACCATCAGCCTGTCGATATCATGAGCGATGGCCTGTTGGATCAACCGATCACGTCTGTTTGCAAATAATTGGGGCATGCCTGCACCTCACTTTGAACATCGAATGTTTTATTCAACCCGCAGGCCGCCTTTTATCACCATGGTGATGTTCTGCGGGTCGGCCAGCCCGGTTATGTCTTCAAGCGGATTGTTCTCAAGAACCAGGCAATCGGCGAGCTTGCCTTTTTCCAATGTCCCGATCTGTCGATCCATCTCGATGGCGGCGGCAGCGGTCTGGGTCGCGCTTTGCAGGGCTTCCATGGGTGTCATGAAGCCATGTTTCACATAGGCGATGATCTCGCCGCTGTTGTCACCGTGATGGTTGAAATTGGTGCCGGCATCGGTGCCCATGGCGATTTTTACCCCGGCGGCGATGGCCTTGTGCAGCGCTTCGTGTCCCTGTTGCGCTATGGATCTGCTTTTTTCCAGCATGAATTGCGGAACGTCCCTGCTATTTTTATGGTTCATCCAGCGTTCATGAAGCACGATGGTGGGTACCAGGAATGCGCCCCTGTCAGCCATCATGGCGATGGCCTCGTCATCGGCCAGAGTGCCGTGCTCGATGGTTCTCACCCCGGCGATTACCGCATTTTTAATACCCTGGGCCCCGTGGGCGTGGGCGGCGGTGTGTTTGCCCAGCTTGGCTCCCTCGTTGACCACCGCCCTTATTTCATCCACGTCCAACTGGGGCGCGCCGGGGACGCCGCCGGGGTTCATGACAGCCCCCGTGGCCATCACCTTGAGCAGGTCAGCGCCTTGTTTCAGTTGCTCCCGCGCGGCTTTGCGACACTCCTGGGGGCCATCGGCCAGACGATACATTCCGGCAAAATACTCGGTGCCCGAACAGGTGATGGATATGATCCGGCCGCTGGTATTGATGCGCGGCCCTTTGACCAATCCCTGCTCAATGCCCGCCTTGACGGCGATATCGATATAATTGACCGAACCCACGTTGCGGATTGTGGTAAATCCGGCCCTTAAGGTGTCTTCCATCTCCCTGGCGGTCCTTAAGGTTCTAAACTTATCTTCCACCAGGTTTTCCTGGAAAGTATCGGCCATGCCGTGCAGGTCCATGTGGATGTGGGTATCGATTAAACCGGGCAGAAGATATTTTCCCTGAACATCGATCACTTCGGCTTCGGCCGGGATCGGGACCTGGTTTTGAGCGCCGACCGCTTCAATACGATCCCCATTGATTAGCAACGCGGCTTGAGTAACGGGTGCGGCGCCCGTGCCGTCAATGAGGGTGGCGCCGGTTATTGCCTTAACCATGTGCATGCCTCCTGCGGTGGATATTCGGTTGGCCATCCACCGGCTGTTTATCGGTTATTGACATAGACTGTGTTTCCACCCAATACCGTTTCGAGCACCCTGATGCCCTTTATTTTTTCGGGTGGTACCTTTAAAGGGTTTGCCGACAGCACCACAAAATCGGCCATTTTACCCGCTGTAATCGTGCCTTTGACGTTTTCTTCAAAACTGCAATAGGCGGCATCCGCACTGTAGGCTCTCATGGCCGCCAGGGGGGGGATTCTTTCTGAAGCGCCCAGGACTCTGCCCTGTTTAGTGGTACGGTTGACGGCGCAGTGCATTGCAAAAAGAGGCGCTACCGGGGTTACCGGGAGATCGGAATGAAGGGTGAACCTCAGGGCGGCCTTAAGAGAGGTGTTCAGCCGGCTCAAGGTTTCCGCCCGGCGCGGCCCGAGGAAAGTGGACAGATGGCGGTCGCCCCAGTAGTAGACATGATTGATAAAGTAACTGGGGATCACCCGAAGCTTCTTCATTCGGTCGATGTGCTCCCTGGTGGCCAGCTGACAATGAATGATCATGTGCCGCAGGTCCTTGCCGGGATATCGACGGTCTGCTTTTTCCAGCGCCTGCAGGCAGGATTCGATGGCGCGGTCGCCGTTGGCATGAATCGCCAGTTGCCGGCCTGCCCGGTGGTGTCTGGCTACCCGTTGGTCCCATTCGCTGCCAGGATGAATCAGATCACCCTTGAGCTTTGGATTTTTATAATAGGGCTCGTTCAGGGCGGCGGTGAGGGCTTGAATGGAGCCATCCTGAAATAATTTGACGCTTCCCGCTGTCAAAAGCGCTGTGTTGAGCTTTGATATCGAACCGGACTTAAGGATTTTAAGATAAAGATCATCCACCAAGGTGAGATAGACCCTTAAATTCAGCCTGCTTTCATTCTCCAACGCCCGGTAGGCCTGCAGGACTTGTGCGCCCTCGCGGTAATAACCGATGGCGCCGTCATGGGTGCTGGTGATGCCGCAGGCGTGAAAATAGGCGACCGCTCTGGTCATCGCTTTTTTCAGTTCGGCCATGTCATAGGGGGGTGTCTGGCTTGATACCAAAGCCTGGGCCTCCTCGCTCAACAGCCCCGTGGGCACACCGTTGGCGTCTTTGTAAATCGTTCCATCAGTGGGTGATGGGGTTCCGGGGCCGATACCCGCCAGTTTGAGGGCAGGGGTGTTGGCAACCATCAGGTGACCGCTGATGTGATCGATGGAGACCGGGTTATCCGGCGCGCACTCATCCAGATCGGCACGGGACAGATGCCTTTTCTCCGCAATCAGGGTGTCGTCAAACCCCCAGCCCTTGATCCACTGTCCCGGCTCAAGGGTTTGAGCCTGGGCAAAGATTCGATCTTTTACATCCTGGATGCCGCGATTAAGGGGTGAGGAGCAATCGACCTGCAGCAGGGTCAGCGCATAGAGCGACAGGTGGGCGTGGGTCTCGATAAAACCGGGCGTTACTACCTGGCCCGCCAGATCCACGATGTCGGTCTGATCGCCGGCCAGGTTTGATATTCCGCTATTGGAACCCACGGCCAGGAAACGGTCGCCGGCAACGGCCATGACCGTGGCCTCAGGGAGCTGGCGGTCAAGGGTTAAGATGTCACCGTTGATATAAATCCGGTCAGCGCGCATGGATGTCTCCTGACTCGGGAGGGGGTCAGTCCCCGGCTCGGATCAAAGGGGATAATGACAGGTAATCCAATGCTCCGGCACAACCTCGGTCACCGGCGGGGCGTCAACACTGCAGCGGTCCCGGACAAAGGGGCAGCGGGTATGAAATTCACACCCGCTGGGCCGGCCCATCAAACTGGGGATTTCCCCCTGCAACTCGATCTGGTCCTTTGGCTTGTCCGGATCCGGGTTCGGGTTGGCCGACAGCAGCGCCTTGGTATAGGGGTGGTGGGGGTGGGCGAAAACTTCATCGGTCTTTCCCTGTTCCACGAACCGGCCCAGATACATGATCGCCATGCGGTCGCTGATGTGGCGCACGATGGAAAGGTTGTGGGTGATGATTAGAAAACTGATCCGGGTTTCATCCTGGAGCTTGGCCAGCAGATTCAGAATCTCGCCCTGAACCGACACATCCAGCCCGGCGGTGGGCTCGTCGGCCACGATCAGTTTAGGGGAAAGCGCCAGCGCCCGGGCCACCCCGACCCTGCGGGCCTGGCCGCCGCTGAGCTGGTGGGGGTAGCGGCCGGCAAAGGCTTCGGTCAACCCGACCATCTCCAGCAGCCGTCTGGCTTCGGCCCGCAGATCCATGTTTTTGATTCCATGGATTTTAAACGGCTCGGTGATCAGCGATCGGACCGTCATCCGGGGGCTCAAACAGCCGACCGGGTCCTGGAACATCATGGCGATATCCCGGTGAAAAGGCTTAAAGGCGCTGTCTGACAGGCCTGAGAGCTCCTGGCCCTGAAAGCGGATGCTGCCCGCCTGGGGGGTGACCAGCCCGATGATCGAATGGGCCAGGGTGGTTTTGCCGGCACCACTCTCCCCGACCAGGGCCACGGTTTCTCCTTTTTGGACGTCCAGGGACACGCCGCAAACCGCATCGATAAACGGGTCGCGGTCTTGGTCGATCAAGGCCTGGATCCGGTTTTTACTGCGAAACCGGATCAGCACATCCTCGGCTTGAAGCAGTGCGCTCATTTCGGCGCCCCTTCGGCCAGAAGAAAACAGCTTGCCCTGTGGGTCGGGCTGATGCGGTAAAGGGACGGTGAGGTTGTTTGACATTTTTTAAAGCTTTTTGAGCAGCGGTTTTTAAATATGCACCCGGCGGGGAGGTTGACCAGGTCAGGGATATCCCCTGGAATGGTCGGCAGGTTGCGGGTTTTTTCCTCGATTCTGGCCGGGTCGCACTCCAGCAGCGCCTGGGTGTAGGGATGGCCGGCGCGGTGGAAGA
>CAZWGD010000018.1:0-227 GCA_964633235.1 uncultured Desulfobacteraceae bacterium
CGTTAAACCCATTCTGATCGAAGTGGTGCTCCTGGGTCCCCTTCTTTTCCACGGCATAGCCGGCGCTCACGGCACCCATGCGGCAGGCTTCGGCCAGCTCTTTTTTCATTACCATGCCTTTGATCATGCCCGAGCGGTACGCATCTCCGGCGCCCGTGGGGTCCCGCACGGTCTCCGGTTTAACCGCGTGGATCGTGTCGGTTTTGTGGGCGGTGTGTACCCGGGAT
>CAZWGD010000018.1:237-13225 GCA_964633235.1 uncultured Desulfobacteraceae bacterium
CCTTTTTCACCCAGGGTGGTCACCACTGCGCGACTCCGGGAGAGCAGGGCAGGCCTGTCTAGGCCGGTCTTGCGCATAATCATTTCCAGTTCGTAGTCGTTTGAAATCAGCACCTCGGCCCCGGTAATCATTTCTGCCAGTTGGTTTGCGGATATGGCCGGGAGTGCCTGACCGGGATCGAAGATGTACCGGATGCTCATTTTTTTGTACCATCGACTGTAAGACAGCATATCTTCGGTGTTGCCGGGGGCTACAATGGCCAGGGCCTCCCCGTACGGAGGCGGGGGAAAGCAGTAGTTGGAGGGATACTTCATGGCCCCGGGATTGAAACCGGTGATCTGGTTGTCGGATTGGTCGGTGGTGATATAGGCGCCGGCCGTCAATTCATCGGCTACGGTCCGGATACCATCCAGGGAAAGGCCAAGCCCGCGAAGCCTAACGGCGTATGGCTCAAAATCCCGTCCCACGGAGGCCAGAATCAAGGGGGCCTCCCCCAGCATGGAAAGGGAATAGGCAATATTTCCCGCCGTACCGCCGAATTTTTCCGTTACCCCGTCCACAGCGAAACTCACATTAAGGATGTGAATCTTGTCAGGAAGAATGTGGTCCTCGAATTTTCCCTGGAAGACCATGATCCTGTCGTAGGCCATGGAACCCGAAATATAGATCTGCAAGATGCCCCCCTATTAACGCGTCTACAGGCGTGACCCCATGTTTAGACCTGCTCCCTCTTTTGGGCATGAGGGTTGTTTGGATGCCACCATAAAAAAATAACCGTTCAGTGTCAATCTTGCCCGAAAGGAATGGCATGTTTCCCGGCCCTTTTACAGGCAGCTTTCATGCTCACGGGTGATTGGCGGAGGCGGGCTCCCGGCTTTTGCTCATCTCCCAGCTCATCTCTCCGGGTGCATGCCGCATATGACAGCTGTCATTGGCCTGATAAACGGTTTATGTTATATATAGCCACATAAGGCCGATACATCTCATCATGCGGTGCCTGCTCACAGTACTACCAGGCTGCTGCGCCGGCTCCTCGTCGGCTCATCGCCTGCATAGGCGTTTCGAACTTATAGGACTGTGTATGGGACCGTTTTAAACCCTTTTTCCCCGGCTGAAAAGAAAAACCTTCCCCCCGGCCTCCGCTTAGGGAGCGGGAGAAGAGCATGCCTCTAAAACGGTTTTCAAATATCATTGGGTTTGACGATGCACCCTTTGAAAGGAGTGCCGGCGGTCCGGTACCGATTGTCGGCGCCGTCTATGCCGGTTTGCGTTTTGACGGGGTTTTAATCGATCGTATCACCCGGGATGGAAGCGATGCAACCCGTGTCCTTAGCACCATGGTGTCGCGCTCAAAATTCAACGCACATGTCCAGTTGATCATGCTCCAGGGAATAGCCATGGCCGGGTTTAACGTGGTGGATGTGGCTGGTTTGCACAATCACCTCGGCTTGCCGATCCTGGTGATCGCCCGCCGTAGGCCGGATATGGATGCCATACGGAGAGCTTTGGAGACCCGGATAGCCGGCGGTAGCCAAAGGTGGACGCTCATCAAGAAGCTTGGCCCCATGGAGCCCGTGGAACATGTTTTCGTTCAGCGGGTCGGTCTGTCACGAGATCAGGCGGCGGTGGTGATTAAACGCTTTGCCTTCAACAGTCACATCCCCGAACCGATTCGAACCGCCCACCTGATTGCCGGGGCTCTGGTGAAGGGGCAAAGCCGGGGGAGCCCCTAAATCGACAGAAGGGAGGTCATGAACGTCAACCGCCATGATGGATTGGTATGAAGGCCGCTCCGTTGTCACGGCCGCCACCGGGGGGGCTGTCCGGTGTCTTGATAGCGCGGTTTGCCGAACCGATCCCGCTGCTCACTGAAATAGCGAATCGTGGGTGGAAAGTAGGTCGTGTGGTCGGGTAGAAGGCGTGCGAATTCGTCTCGGCAGGGCCGGCGGAAGGCTTCCACATCCAGATGGGGATACCGCTCCCGGCAGGTCCGGACCAGGCGGTCGAAAAAATGCCCTCCCATAAACTTGTCGTAGGCAATGCTATGAAAGTCGCTGATTTCCATGCGATTATAAGTGTTTAAACCCACAGCGGACAACCCGATGTCGCGGCGCCGGCGCATGTCGATACCCACGCTCAAGTCGCGGTGGACAATGCGCGTGATCCCTCCGTCAGTGCCTAGCTCCAGGAGCACATTTTGGGCGTGGGGCTCCAGCAGGTAGCCGAAGTTCAGAAAACAGGCCACCCAATGGTGTACGATAGGCAGCATGATCTCTTCCAGCACAAACTCCCGCGGATCCCCGTTACCGATGAGTTTGAAAAGCAACAGCTCCTGCCGGGGGTCGAAAAAATCCAGTCCGTAGAGGGCGAACCCGGGAAGCAGTGTCCGCTGCTCGTCAACCCGGGGAAAAGGCCGCATGTCCCTTACGAGGTAACCCCAATTTTCGCCTCGCGGTGCGTCGGGTTCCAGGTTTTGATGGGCCACACCGATGACTTCTCTTAAAAAGGCAAAGCGCCTATCCAGACGGTCGATGCCGTCTTCGAGTTCCCTGGAGACGTTGACGGCTTGGGCCAAAACCTCGTGACGCATTTTACGGCCGTACCTGGAAATGCGAAACGGAAAATGAACCTTAACGGCGTGGGCCACACCCTCACCGTGTACGTAAAGGGTGCGCGTGGACGAGCTGGGCGAGACAATGAGGGGATCGCGGGGGCTTCCCACGGCCAGGGTATGGGCAAGGTAGGGGTTGCCGCCATGGGTCTTCAGGACCTGGGGATGGATGGGAAAGAGGATACGCTTGCCGCCGATGTAGACGGTTTCGAGCTCACGGGGCGGGTTGGCGGTATTGACCAGCAGGTGCGCCCGGGGAACCTCGAAAACCGGCAACTCAAACTGCGCCTGCGCTGAATTGGGGCGGTACTTTTCCTCCGCCTCGGTGTAAGCGGCATGGCGGCTGTAGGTGCGTGTGCCCTCATTGCGATAGCGGTCTGTGTAATCGAGCGCTGGAATCCACTGGTCCATGCGGTTCTCCTTTTTCCGCATTAATCGCCGCCCGATGGTTATCCCAAAAGAAGCCGTTTCCTGATTTCAGACAAGGCCAGCTCAGCCATCAAGCGATGCCCCTGTTGGTTGGCATGCAGCCCGTCTTCAAGATATAGCCGGGTGCGAGCGCCACCCCTGTCGTCCGTAAATAGCCGGTAGAAATCAAGGTGGGGCACACCGTTCTCCTCAGCTCTAACCATCAGCTTGTCTCTCAATTTGATCAACCGGTCGGCCAGTTGCTCGTAGCCGGCTTCTGGCGGACTGAAGGCCTTGGAGGCCCGGTCGACGATGAACGGGATAGGCAGGCCGAACATGGGCGCGATGTCGTAATGCTGTGCCTGACAGGCCATCGAAAAAAGGTTGGCCAGGACGGCGTTCAACGGGAGATTCCACCAAAAATCATTGGTGCCGGCCATGAGAATGGCCACATCGGGTTTACGGGCGATCACGTCTACTGAAAAGCGGCCCAGCAGGCCGGCGCTTGTGTCGCCGCCGATACCGGTGTTCAAGACCTCGATACCGGTGGCGTTTTGCAGTAGAGAGGGCCATCGATAGATCTTCTCGATATCCGCTCCCAGGGTCAAACTGTCTCCGTGGCAAATGATGCGTTTCATAGTCTCGAACCTTGATTGTTGTCTGGGATTGTTGTCTGGGATTGTTGTCCGGAATTGTCGTCCGGAATTGTCGTCCGGGATTATTGTCCGGGATTGTCGTCCGGAAAGCCGGCGTGGATATTGATCTGAAACCTATTCAAGATCGAGAAAAAATTCAATCAATTTTCGGGATTGCAGTCGAAAGGAGATGATCCGGGTGTTTTTTGCACCAGGTTCGGCTTTTATGGTTTATTTTTGAATCGGATCCTGTTAAGGGGGTTTTTCGCACACAGGGCTTGGCTGTCGCCTTAGGGGCGGGGGACGAGATACGGGTCAAAAGACCGGCAGGGCAGGGTGTTTATTTCTTTCTACCGCCTTAATCAGACGAAAATCGCAGGCTCTAGAAAATGCCGACCTTGACAGGTGGGGCTGGTTGCGGATGCTCAATATCGCCAAATCATTTCTAGCGCTGTTTGTCGCCACTACGATCCTCACCATGGGCGGCGGCCTCCTGAACAGTCTGCTCAGCATCAACATGCGGCTGCAGGGCAGTAGTGATCAGGTCATCGGCCTGGTGATGTCGTGCTATTATCTTGGTTTTGTACTGGGTATTTATTTTTGCCAGCCGATTGTACAGTACGTCGGTCATATTCGTTCATTTGCAGTTTTCGCCGCCCTCCTGACGACGATCTGCCTCTTGTACGGCCTCTACAGCACGGCGTGGTTCTGGGCGGTTTTAAGAATCTGCCACGGACTGTGCAGCACCGGGCTCTTTACGGTCATCGAAAGCTGGTTGAACGAAAAGGTCGAGCCTGCCTTTCGCGGACGGCTGTTATCGGTCTACATGGTGCTGGTCTACTTGGGAATCGGCAGCGGCCAGCAGCTTCTGAACTTGAGCGATGTGCAGGGTAAGGGTATATTCATGGTGGCCGCCATGATGTTCGCCCTGTGCCTGATACCCATATCCATTACCCGGGCGGTCAATCCCAAGCCTCTCAAGGTCCCCCGCTACAACTTGATCAAGCTATTCAAACTGGCACCGATCAGCATGGTGGGCAGTTTCGCAGCCGGGTTGATCGGTAGTGCCTTTTACGCCATGGCTCCCGTCATCGGTCTGGATATCGGTATGCAGGTCTCACAGGTCTCCTGGTTTATGAGCATTACGGTCTGGTCGGGGTTGATATTTCAATTTCCCGTAGGCTTTCTGTCCGATCGTTTCGACCGCCTCCGGGTTCTTTCGGTATTGGGCTTTCTGGTGGTAGTGATCAGCCTGGCCATGGCGCTGACGGGTGTCTGGTATCCCAACTGGTTAATTATCCTGACAGCCTGTTTCGGTATTGTTTTTTCAATATATCCGGTGTCCTTGGCACGAGCCCAGGACAATATCGATGCCGAGGACATCGTTTCGGTCAGCGCCGCCCTTATCCTTTTTTTCGGTATCGGAGCCACTTTCGGCCCCCTGGCTGTTTCCCTTGTCATCTCGCAGGTCGGACCCTGGGGTCTCTACCTTCATACGGGCTTTTGTGGAGGGGTGTTGGGCGTGGCGGCCTGGATCCAGGGACGCAAACTGCCCAGCGATATTGACACTCAGGTCGAATATGTCCCCGTACCCAGAACATCTCCGGTGGTGAGCACCCTGGATCCCCGTGCAGAACCGGACGGGCAGGCCTAAAATGGATGCGACAGGGGAAACGCCGTAGACAGGCCCGGACCGTTAGAAGGCGGGCTCACCTCAAATGGTCCGGTATCTTGCATACCGGTATGGGGCCCATCTTGTGTCTGTTGACCCGGTTAAGCTCCTGGTAGATGGCCAAAACCGCTTTTTGCCGACGGCTTAGGCGGTCGCTGCGCCTCGAGGCCGCTTCCTTAAATTTCATGGCCCACTCCAGCTCGGCATAGGTGGCGCCGATCTGGTGTTCATCGGTTCGGTTGTCTTCCCATAACCCATCGGTGGGCGCGGCGTTTAATATCGCCTCCCTGACCCCCAGCTCTTTACCGAGGGCATAGACTTCAGACTTCATCAGGTCGGCGATGGGAGATACATCCACACCACCGTCACCGTACTTGGTGAAAAAACCGATTCCGAAGTCTTCCACGCGGTTACCGGTACCGGCCACCAGCATGCGGTAGTGGGAAGCCACGGCATACAGGGTCAGCATGCGCATTCTCGACCGGGTGTTGGCCATGGTCAACTCATCCTGTATCCGGGGCGGAAATGATTCTTCCAAAGCTTGAAAGCCGGGTGTCAAGTCGATGTGCATGCCCAGGACCCCGCCGCCGGCCCAGTCTTGACCGGTTTCCCGATCAGGGGCACAGCCGCGGCCGTATTCATTTTCCAACCAGGCGATGTGGGCCCTGGAGAGGGACACCTGTCCCGCTGCCTGATAGATGGGCATATTCAGGGCTATCAGCGGCAGCCCGGTTCGGGCACAGAGCGTAGCGGTTACGGCTGAATCTATGCCCCCGGAAACCCCTACCACGTAGCCCTTCAAATCGGCGGAGCCGCAGTAGCTCCTCAGCCAGTCGACAATATGATCGATGATCCGCTTTGTGTGCATAATACCGCCAGCGTCGCGGTGGGCAGGGAAAAACCCGCCGGTTTTTATTGTGGCTGTACAGCTGCAATGTAAACATTTATGCAACTATAAAGCTTGTTTTTCTTTGCAGGGGTTATACCTGTATCCCTTAGGTGAACGCAAGGGAAATCCCCGGGCCGAAAATGGCCTGTAGGGCCCAAGTGGATGTTAACCAAGGGCCGATTTGCAGGATTCAGGCTGTACATCCCCCATAATAATTGGTATTGCTGGGATGTTCGATGAACTCTCAGCTGAATCGCGCAAGGGGAAGGGTTATGAAAAGAAAAACAGCATTGATCACCGGTGTCACCGGCCAGGACGGTGCCTATCTGGCCGAATTCCTGCTTTCCAAGGGATACCAGGTGCACGGCATGAAGAGACGATCATCCCTGTTTAATACCGACCGTATCGACCACCTGTATGAGGACCCCCATGTAGAAGACCGGCATTTTTTTCTGCATTACGGCGATCTCACCGATTCCACGAATATCATCCGTCTGGTTCAGGAAATCAGGCCGCATGAAATCTATAATCTGGCGGCCATGAGTCATGTGCATGTCAGTTTCGACAGTCCGGAGTACGTAGCCAACGCGGACGGGATCGGCACCCTGCGGTTTCTAGACGCAATCCGCATCCTCGGGTTTGAGAGGAGGACTAGATTTTACCAGGCCTCCACCAGTGAGCTGTACGGGCTGGTGCAGGAGATTCCCCAGAATGAAACCACACCGTTTTATCCCCGCAGCCCCTATGCCGTGGCCAAGCTTTACGGGTACTGGATCACGGTGAACTACCGGGAAGCCTATGATATTTTCGCCTGCAACGGGATTCTGTTCAACCATGAAAGCCCCATCCGGGGGGAAACCTTCGTCACCCGCAAAATCACGCGTGCCGCGTCCCGCATTGCCCTGGGCATCCAGGACAAACTATACCTGGGAAATCTGGATGCCAAACGGGACTGGGGTCATGCCAAGGATTACATAAAAGGGATGTGGCTAATGCTCCAGCAGGACGTTCCCGACGATTTTGTCCTGGCAACCGGGATTACCACGACCATCCGGGAATTCGTGCAGCTGGCTTTTTCTGAGATTGGGGTTGAGGTCGCTTTCAGCGGTGAGGGTATCTATGAAAAGGGGGTCGTGGCGAGATCGAAACACCCGGAATACCAACTTGAAGAGGGGAGGGAGATCGTGGCGGTCGATCCGCGGTACTTCAGACCTACCGAAGTCGCCCATCTCATTGGTGATCCCTCGAAAGCCAGGCAGGTCCTCGGCTGGGAGCCGACCTATGATCTTGCCGCGCTGGTCAAGGAGATGATGGACAGCGATCTGAAACTGATGAAACAGCACCGGTACCTGAAAGAGGGCGGGTATTACGTCAACAACTACTTTGAGTAGCCGGACCGTTGTCTGGGATTCGTCACCCGGCAATCTCCGCCGCTTTTCCCGCACTGCGCGGCGCTGTTAGAAGGAGAAGACCGGAACCGCCGGGGCCGCAGTGATCAAGCCGGGATCAAACAGTCGGCCACCAACTCCCACAGATACTTTACCTCCAGTTCGGCCATGTCATGGTCTTTCTTAGTGGCGTTTAGCTGTCCGTGGCAGGAATGGCACGGTACCACGACCATCTCCGCACCGCTGGCCTTAATCTGGTCGAATTTGCGCCTGGCGTAGAAAATGCGCTCCTGGTTATATCCGGTTACCAAGGCCCCGCCACCGCCTCCGCAACAGAATTGATTCATCCGATCGGGATACAGGGGTACGCGACTGTCCACACATTGATCGAGGATCCAGCGCGGCTCGTCAAAATAACCATACCCAAAACGTTTTTGGGCCCGCCGGCCGTAATTGCAGGGATCGTGGTAGGTGACGGTTTTGGATATTTTGCTGCGATCAAGCTTGATGCGGCCATTTCTTATGTAGTCTGTCAACAGGTCGAAAACGGTGACAAAAGCATATTTTTGCAGTGCTTCAGGGTAGTATTTTTCGAGACCCGACCGGGTCGCCAGATAAGCGTGGCCTCACTCGGGCCACATCAGGGTGTTCACCTCCAGCCGTTCCATCTGTTCAACGATTCGTCCCGTCATTATTTTTACGGCTTCGTCATCGCCGGTAAAGTATCCCCAGCTGGTACCCTCCCAGTTTTGGGAAGGTACGGTCCAATCCTCCCCGGCGGCATGAAAGATCCGCCACCAGTGCTTTAAATCCTCGGTGTGGGTGTTGACCAGCTTGTTGTGAATAGTGGTCAGCATGGCGGCACCCTGCTTATCGATGGGTACCCGGAACCCCTGGTATCCCGGTTCTTCGGCAATCTCTTCGGCCACATCCTCCAGTATGAACACGTAATCTTCCTGGGGAAGGCGCAGGTTGTTGCCGGTTTCTAGGGCGGCGGTCAATCCCTGGTGCAGATGGCCGGGGACCGTATCCCGGTCGCGCAAGGCCCGTACACGCCGGATCAAACCCGGTATACTGATTTCCATGGGGCATACATTTTCACATTTGCCGCACATGGTGCAGATCCAGGGCCACCGGGAGTCGATCGCCGGTCCTTCCAATCCCAGGGAAATCAGCCGGATGAGCTTGCGGGGATCGAACCCATCCACACCGGATACGGGGCAGGCACCGGCACATAAGCCGCAGGTCAGGCAAAAATCCTGGGAAAACGGCCAGGACCGGCAGCGGCGGTGGTCAAGCTGATTGAGATCGATGATGTCGTGGGATGCATTCATTTCATTGGCCTTTTCATCGGGTTACCGGTGGGGATATGCAACCGGTGAACATATTAGCGGCGCAGCGGATTTGGACCCAGCTCGGAAACCTTTTGAGCAAACCGCCGGGTCAGGTCCGAAAATTCGGCGTCCATTACGGCAGCCAGGGCTTGAATTTCCAGCCGTCCGGCATCAAAGCCCATAGCCTTAAGCTTCTTTCTAATCAGCCTCACCCGGTCCCGGGTGAAGATGTTTCCATGCTGCGCATGACAGTTGCCCACATGGCAGGTAAGCACGAGCACTCCGTCAGCCCCCTGCTGAAATCTTGTAAAGATGGCTTCCGAGGACACGGCACCGGCACATGGCACCGCTACGATTCTCAGACCTTGCGGAAGATCCCGTCCCATCAGAGCGGCAAGCCCGGCGGCCCGCTCCGGTCCGCGACAGCAACAAAACGCTACGATGAAGGGGGCGAAGGTTTCCGCGTAAAGGTTGGTCTTCCGATGTCCGGACCGCTCCGTCAGCACGCATCGCTCCAGTCCAGGGGCTTCAATTTCGGGAATTGTGATGGCATGCGCGGGGCATTCCGCCGCGCAAATGCCGCAGCTTTCACAGGCTTTGGGCATAATCGCCGGATGTACATCCAGGGAAACAGCCCGGTGGGGACACACACGATGGCAGGTCAGACAGCGGACACACACCCCGTTATCGATGACGGCAATCTCCTTGGCCGGAGGTATTGCCGTGTCCAGGTAACCAAAAGCGGCCAGGGCCGCATTGGCTGCATCCCCGTGCTGAGTTTCGGCACTCTGGATATCTCTGGAAGGTCCCCCAACGAAGATGCCATTCCGATTGGTGAAGACCGGCAGACGATGCACGTTGTCCGCCTGGGAGAATCCGCCGGCATCCTGATCCAGTTCCAGGGCAGCGGCCAGGCGGTCTATGTTTTCAGGCGGTAGAACGGTTTCATCCACAACGGTGATGTCCGGTCTTAACCTGAACGGCAGGCCGGTGACCTCATCGGTAAAAGTGATATATACACTGCCGCCTGTCTGCGTAATGACGGGGCTGGCATCGGTAAATTTGACGTATACGGTTCCGGCCTGTTTGGTTTCCCGGTACAGTACCTCCAGGTGTCTGTCGGCCACTTTGAGGTTTTTGGTCAGGATATAGGTTTGGACGGGCCGCCCCACGGAAGGTGAAGCGGACTGGATTTTATGGGCGGCGTGCATGACTTCGGCCGAGACAACCGGATTGCCTTCTGTAAAAAGGCCGGTCAGAAAGACGATGCTCGCGGTTTTGGTTGTGGGGGTCAAGGCATCCATCAGCGCCTCCGGGTTCTTTACCACCCGGGAAAGCGCTACCACCCCAGTGGACAGCTGCAGCCCGTACAGGGAGGCGTTTGAGCACCTGTGTTCCCCCCGGGCGACGACAATACTGGCCACGGTCCTGGAAAACTTGTGGTTTCCGCTGCTCAGGTCAATATGGAAGGCATGCTCGGTTTGCCGGCAGCCCTGAATGGTCGTATGCGTCAGGATTTCCAGCGGGGCTTGATCCCCTTGGTCGGCCAGGCCTGCAACGGTACTCCCCTCGGTTACGATTATGAGGGGAACGTCCATGGCCGCCAATTCCGAGGCCGTCTGACGGGCACAAGGGCCGCTACCGGCAATCAGGGTGGCTGACGTCAGTGTAGGGGCTGTTGCTTCAATCGAAAGCCTGCTCATCGGTGAAGCCCTCTATTCTTTCCAGGTCCGTAAATACCTCAGTACATTCCAGGCCGCCCTGCCTGCATCGGTGATGCTGTCGGCGATACTCATGGGTCCTCCGGCGCTGCCGGCAACAAAGACACCCTGTTCGAATGCGGTATCCCCGGACCTGGTTTGCAGAAAACCGCCATCCCCCGGGATCAAACCCAGGCGCTTTAACGGTTCCCAATCACCGTTTGCAGGTGTCATGCCTACCGCCAGAACGACCAGGTCGAACAAGGCTTCCCGGCCCTGACGGGCGTAACTATCGGCGAAGATAACCTTCAGATCACCCTCCCGGCTGGAATAGATATCACCGGGAAGGGAGCGGATCATATGCACACGGTCTTGCATATCACTGTAGTAGCCTTCGAAATCCTTACCAAAAGATTGCACATCGATATAAAAAAAACAGATCTCCGCGTCTGTCTGCCGGGCTTTAATCAAGGCAGCCATGCGCAGGGAGACGCCACAGCAGATCTTGGAACACCACAGATGGCCTGATTTGGCATCCCGGCTTCCCACACATTGAATAAAGGCGATTCGTTGCGCTTCCTTACCGTCCGATGGCCTCTGCACCCGGCCAAACCGTTTTAACATGCGTTCCAGTTCCAGGGTGGTGACCACATTCCGAAAAATTCCGTATCCGTACGGCTTGGGTGTCGGATCAAATGGGGTAAATCCTGTGGCCAGGATGACGGCATCTGCGCTGGTTTCAAGGGTGAGCGGTTTTTGGTCCAGGGCAATGGCTTTTTCGGGGCAAACATCCCGGCAGGCCGTGCAGCTTCCGTCTTTTACATAGAGACAGTTCTCTTCATTCAGGGCGAAGAACGGGAGGTGATGGCGGGAATATCCTCTGACGAGGGCGCCTTCAGCGGGGCATTCACGCCGGCATAAGCCGCATGCGGTGCATAAATCCGGGTCAATATACTGCGGTTTGCGATCGATAAGGGCCGAAAAGCGGTGGG
This sequence comes from uncultured Desulfobacteraceae bacterium, assembly GCA_964633235.1. Taxonomy (GTDB): domain Bacteria; phylum Desulfobacterota; class Desulfobacteria; order Desulfobacterales; family CAZWGD01; genus CAZWGD01. The sequence goes on from CAZWGD010000018.1 coordinate 11,867, forward strand.
TTTTGGATATGTCGCGGATTTGGGCTCCGGTAGTGAGGTTGATGCGGGGATGGGCTACGGCCAGGGCCAGTTTATCGTCTACCATGCAGGCCCCGCATTTAACACACTGTTCAGTGGCCTTGCAGGCATACCGGATGGCTTGCCCCCCCATAAAATCGGCCCGGTCCGCCACTTGGACCTGAATGCCGCGGCGGGACAGTTCGACCGCCGCTGATAGGCCCGCTACACCGCCTCCGATGATTAATACCTGATTGTCCCGCATTATTCGGTTAGGTCTTGCCGGAGCGGCCGTCGTCACACGGTTCGCCGATATTATCCATGCGGGAGTCCTCGGCACTGAAGCTGGTTTCGCACACATCCAGGGGCGCCGTTTTCAACATTGGTCTACCACAACATTCCGGCGCCTCCGGCGAATCGTCCGCAACCGTTTGGGTTGATCCGCACTTTTTACACTCATAATTTTCATCTGCTGCCATGATGTCTCCCCCGTATATCTTAAGAATTCAAGATATAGCTGTTAAGAGGTCCAGAGGCAGAAGGTCGTATGATGATACGCCGACCACCGATAACGCACCCCGGAATATTCATCTTGAATTCTAGATGATCAAGTCCTGAAGGCTAGGATCGCCTGCAGAACCTCCCAAAATCAAACCCTCCGTCAATTACCAATTCTCGTAAAGCAACTCAAAATAGCCGCTCGGTTTTACACAGGCCGGGCACTTTTTGGGCGCCTCTTTTCCGGTATGAATATATCCGCAACTCAGACACCGCCAGGTGTGCACATCATCTCTTTGAAAGGTCTTGTGGGCGGCTATGTTATCAGCCAACTCGCGGTACATCTTTTCATGCTGCTTTTCAGCCACAATGATGTTATTGAAGGTGTCGGCCGCCCTGGGATAACCCTCATCTTCGGCTATTACGGCAAAAGCGGCATACATGTCTTCACTGACATATTTTTCCAGATCCGCCGCCGAAAGAAGGTTGGCACGGGTATCCCTGATGACCCCGGTGGGATAGGTCCATTTGATTTCAAGTTCTCCTCCGTTGAAAAATTTGAAAAACCGCAGGGCGTGTTCAAATTCCTGGTCCGCAGTCTCATCGAATATTTTGGCAATCTGCATATAGCCCTCATCCCTGGCCCGGCGGGAAAAAAAATTGTAACGGGTTCTGGCCTGGGTTTCCGCCGCAAAAGAGGCATGCAGGTTTTTTGCAGTCCGGCTTTCCCTGAAAGTGGTCATAGTCTTTTTCTTTTTTTATTCTTCAACAATAATGGCTTCAGCTCCGCATTCATCGGCGGCCCGGCGAACGATACCTTGCAGGTGTTCCGGTATTTCATCCATCTTTACGGTGGATATCAAC
>CAZWGD010000019.1:0-13188 GCA_964633235.1 uncultured Desulfobacteraceae bacterium
ATTATCGATTCAAGGGATCTGCTTTATTTTACAAGCGTTTGTTTTATCGGCCTGTTCGGTACCCATTTGATACTGCAGGCCAAGGAATAGGGAGAACATGATGCCTAGCACCAACCGGTCCGGAACGCTTTCCGGGAGATATCTGCGACCGGCGATCTATCTTGTCGCCGTTATCCTGATCAACATCGTTGGCATAACGCTTTTTTTCAGATGGGATCTGACCTCAAACAAGGCCTACTCCATCTCCGAAGCCAGCCGGGAGGTCGTGGCCACCCTCGCCGAACCCCTGACCATTAACGTATTTTTCACCAGGGATCTGCCGGCACCCCATAACAACACCGAACGGTACATCCATGACCTGCTCAACGAATACGCCGTATTCGGAAATCGATTCTTCAACTACCGCTTCTACGATGTAAGCCCGGATGAAGGCAGCCTCGACGCCGAGACCCGGGAAAACCAGGACTTGGCGGATGCCTATGGTATCCGACCAGTTCAGATCCAGGCCATCGACAAGGATGAGGTCAAGTTTCAGAAGGCCTACATGGGGCTGGTGATCATCCATGGGGATATGATCGAGCGCATTCCCACCATCACCACGACAGACGGCCTGGAGTATAAACTGACCACCACCATTCAAAAGTTGAATAACAAGATCAGCGCCCTGGCCGGCCTGGATGAAAACATTAAGATAGACCTGTTTTTATCTTCCTCCCTGGCGCCGGTGGCGCCCTATATGAATCTGGACCAGCTCATGGAAATCCCTGAGCAGCTGGCCGAGACCGTAAAAAAGCTCAATGGCATTCATTTCGGCAAGTTGGTTTTTACCCATTTTGATCCATCCAAGGACGGCTCCCTAACCGCCATGGTTGAGAAGCACAAGGTGCTGACTCTGAACTGGCCGGCCCTCGACGACGGCCGTGTGCCCGCGGGTAAGGGATCCATCGGGCTGGTCATGTCGTACAAGGAAAAGGCCGTCAGCATCCCGCTGCTGCAGGTCATCAAGCTTCCCCTCATCGGAACCCATTATGAGGCTGTGGACATGGGCAACATGGAGGAGTTGATCAGTGAAAACATGGAGACCCTGATCGACATCAACGAAAGTATCGGTTATCTCGCGGACCACGGCACCTTGCCTCTGGCTCCCGGAGGCCCCGCCAGGGGCGGCCAGGCACCGGATTCGGCCAATAATTTCCGCGCGCTGACCGCCCAGAACTATTCTATCAAGAGCATCAACCTTGAGACCGAGGGAATACCCGACAGCTTAAACGCCCTGATCATTGCCAGGCCCACCTCCCCTTTCAGTGATTACGAACTCTACCAGATAGACCAGTTTCTGATGAAGGGGAAAAACCTGGGGCTTTTCCTTAGCCCGTTCAATGAGGTCATTGCCGGTGGACAGCAGAATATGTTCATGGGAAACCAGGGACCCCAATACATTCCCATGGATACCGGGTTGGAAAAACTGCTCTCCCACTACGGCGTTCGGATGAACACATCCCTTGTCATGGATGAAAACTGTTATAAACAACAGCTACCTCAACAGTTCGGGGGCGGCGAGCAGGCCTTGTATTTCGTTCCGGTGATCAAAAGCCGCAATATCAATAAAAAACTTTCGTTTATTAAGAATATCAAAGGGCTGATCGCCTTGGAAATATCGCCCCTGACCCTGGATATGGAGCGCATCAAGCAGAGCGGTATCAGCGCCCATGCCCTGTTCTCTTCCTCCACAAAATCCTGGGAGATGCGGGACCGCATCAACCTGAACCCCATGCTTGCCCCACCGCCGCCGCCACCGGATGAGCAGGCCCAGTTCAAACTGGCCTACCTGTTGAGCGGCGAATTCCCCAGCTACTACGACGGAAAACCCCAACCGGAAAAGCCGGTCCAGGATGCCCAGGCCGAAGATGAAGAAACCGGGGGTGATCAGTCGTCCCAAAAAGATCCAGCATCGGCATCCAACCCAATGCCGTCAAAAGAAGCCCCCTCAAAAGAGGTGCTGTCAAAGATAGAGGGAACCGATGCCTTCATCGCCAGGGGAAAGCCGGGTAAGATTTTCCTGATGGCATCACCCAAAATGCTTTCCGACAACATCCTGGACGAAGAGGGCCGCAGCCCCAACGCCATGCTGATCATGAATATCCTGGATACGCTGAATAACCGGGACCAGGTAGCCGTTATGAGAAGCAAACAGCAGCGATTCAACCCTCTGAACGACACCCGGGGCGGGGTCAGAACCCTTATCAAGGCTTTTAATATTGCCGGCCTGCCGGTGGTGGTGGTGATTTCAGGGCTCCTGGTCTGGTTTCGACGGCACAATCGCAAAAACCGTATCCGAATGATGTTCGGCAAATAGCACCCGGCTGGACGTGTTTACCTTTTTCCCAAAAACAGCACCTATCCAAAAGGGAACAAACCCATGAAAGTAAAAAAAGAGTACCTTGTTCTTGCTTTGGTCATCGCCGGTTTGTCTTTGTACCTGTTCCTGCGGAATACGGATAAAATGAACTACCTGGTGCCAGATCTAGCGGACATTCCCAAGCAGGATATCACTAGAATTGAAATCGCCGGTCCGGGCGACACCCATCTTTTAACCAAGAACGGGGGGGGATGGACCATCGGCCCCCGTGAGTATCCGGCCGATGCGGATAAAGTGGAAAAAATGCTGGAGAGTATCGCCGGTCTGACCCTGACGGCCCTGGTATCCGAAACAAAAAATTACGACCGGTATGATCTGCACGCGAACCGTAAAATCACCGTGAAGGCTTGGGCCGGTGACGTGTTGAAACGTGTCTTCGACCTAGGCAAGGCCACCAGTACTTTTCGACATACCTTTGTGAAAATTTCCGAAGATGAGCGCGTATTTCATGCCCAGGACAACATTCGCAACCGCTTCGAGCAAACCCTCGACGACCTGAGAGATAAGATCGTTCTCTCCTTAAACAGAGATACCATCGGGGAGATCCAATTTGACGACCACCAGGCCGCCTCCCGGAAGTCGATACGGTTGACCCGCAAACAGACGGCCGCTTCGTCCGCGGAGAAAAAGCCGGAGACGGGCGATACGACCGCCGCCACGCCCCCGTCTTCTCATTGGGAGAAGTCTGACGGCGACGGATCCGGAGGCGTCCGTGTCGACGACACCAAAATGAGCGGCCTGTTGGACAGCCTCTCCAATCTACGTTGCGAGAAATACATCCAGGATGGTGATAAATCGGCATACACGGACCCTATCTATACCCTTTCCCTGAAAGGTGCCGAGACATATACCCTCTCCATATTTAAAAAGAGGGCCGAGGACGCGGAAAGCTATCCCGCGCTTTCATCTCAAAATGATTATGTGTTCATACTCGGTGGATGGGAAGTGGGCGGCCTGCTTGACAAGCTGGATGCCAAGCCGGAAGAACCGCAAAAGGAAGCGGTCGAAGCTGAAGAGAAAAAAGGGTAAACCTAAAGGGTATGGATAAAACGACTATATTGTGAAAAAATGGATTGATTATTGAGGTATTTATCATGAACATAAATCATTATTGACAATAACCTAAAGATTTCCTATAAAATAAAGTGATACCGGGACAGGCAGATGGCCCTAGATCCACGCTTTTGCCGCTTGTTTTTCAAAAGCCGCTGCAGGCTTTCGACCCCTGGGGCTCACCGTGGGAATGACAGGTTGAATGATGTATGTAATCGAAACCCATGATCTGGCATTGAAATTGGAAGTTGTTCCCGTAAAGTCCCTGCTGCCCCATGAAAGAGTCCTTCCCAATATATCTGACAAACTCATCATCCAATTCAAAAGTTGGGGCAATTTGCACAACCCCATCATCGTTGATCATCACCATCTGGTGCTGGACGGCAACCATCGTGCCTATGTTTTCAAGGCTTTGGACTTCAGGCATATTGCGGCCTGTAAAATTGACTATTTCAATAAAGGCGTTAAGCTGCGATACTGGTTCAGGGTATTGGGCAACATTGAAAAAGCGCAACCCATGACAGCCATGATTGAAAGTATGGGCGGATGCGTGCATAGGGTGGCGGACAAGGCGACCCTGCGGCAAATTTTGGCTGAAAAAAACCTCTGCTTCGGCATGCAGCAAAACGACTGCTATGCGCTATTTGATTTTCCGGAAACCCTCGTGGGGGACGCGGTGGGGGCTTACGATGTGCTGCAGAGGATTCAAGATCGGTTGACTGAGCAGCAGAGCGCGAGCTTGAGATACATCCCATGTAAAAGCGATCAAAATAATGATTACCACGATGAGGTGGAAAGGGACGAAATAATCGTCTGGACACCGCATATCACCAAGGATATGGTGATGAGCGCCGCCGGGAGAGGGGATTTGTTTTCTCCGAAATCCACCCGCCACCTAATTCCGGCGCGTCCGTTGAATGTGGATGTTCCCCTGCAGTGGTTCAAGGAAAACATCTCCCTGGAGGCTATAAACAACCGCTTTGCCGAGCATCTTCAAGGCAAACGCATGCGGGAGTTCGGCCCGGGTCAAATCATCGACGGACGTTATTATGGTGAGAAAGTATTCGTGTTCCATGATTAATGAAACTCCTGAATTAACATATCTCCGGGATTGATGAACTTCCGGTTAGGAGAAGGCATGAAAACACGTGAGCTTGAAAAAACAACACCCCGACGCAGGATCATCAGCCTCTCGGCCATCGGCCTGGATTCGCCGGGCCTGGTATCGAAAATCACCACCAAGATATACACCATGGGGGGTAACGTTATCGATGTAGAGGAAAATTGCCGGCGGGGGTTATTTTCCATCTTCCTGATAATCGATTTAGGGTCATCGAAAATACCGGAGGCGGATATCATCAGGGCCCTGAAAGATCTTGGAGACAGCATCGGCCTGAAAGTGGTCGTCCACCCCTATGATGAAAAAAAACAGCGTTGCTCACCAGAGCACGAAAACCATCTGGTTACCATTATCGGACTGGATCAGCCGGGCATCATCGCCAGGGTTTCAACCTTTTTTGCCGAAGCGAATATCAATATCGAGAATTGTACCATGATTGCCCGGGGAGACTTCTTTTCGAGGGAGATGGTCATCGATACCCACCACATGAACATCGACCCGTCCACACCCCGTCCGGGGGCCATTGAAAGCATGAAAAGCGATTTGAAGGCCCTGTGCGCCGGCATCGATCTGAGCGTCGTCATACAGAGTGAAAATATTTACAAACGGTCTAAAAAGCTGGTGGTTTTTGATGTCGAATCCAGCTTGATCCAGGATTTTTCCCTGAAAAATTTCTTGAATACCGTTAAAGGGCGGGTGAAAACCAACGGCAGCCGTTTGGATGTCGCCCAAGACAAAACGGATCAGATGCAGGCTTTGATTGAAAATGCAAAAATGCTGAAAGGCATCCCGGTTACCGAGTTCGAAAAGTTCAGCGATATTCTACAAATAAACCCCGGGACATTTGAGCTGATCAAGGTGCTGAAGTCCATGGGTTTTAAAATTGCCCTGCTATCCTCCGGTTTCAGCTTTTTTATCAAGAAAATCTTTGAGGTGGCCGGAGTGGACTATGCGTTTGCCAACACCTTGAAGACTGACGAAAATGAACTTACCACCGGGGAGTTGGAAGAACCGATCATCACCAGCGATACCAAGGACGGCATCCTGGAGTTTATCTTGTCCATGGAGAATATCAGCCGGGATCAGGTCATTGCCGTGGGTGACGGCTCAAGCAGCTCCCACTTTATCAGGAATGTGGGGTTGTCCATCGCTTTCAAGCCCAATGACCAGGAAATTAGAACCGACGGTATTTTGAAAAGCGATAATATTATTGATATCCTCTACTGTCTAGGCATCTCCAAGGATGAGCTGGCGGCGTTTTATGGCCAAGCCTAGTCCCCACCGGCATCCAGTGTGAGCGGAGCCCTATGTCACCCTCCGCGAAGTCCAGTGCAACAACCGGAGAGAAGAAGGGAAAGCCCGCACATGCGGGAGGCTGTTTTCCGCGCTTGATCCCGGCCGGATCATCTCCCCAAAATTCCAACCACGGCTCCGGTCATACAGGTGGCCAAGGTACCGGCCACCAGAGACCGAAATCCCAGAGCTACGATTTCATCCCTGCGGTTGGGAGCCATGGTACCCATGCCTCCGATCATGATGCCGACACTGCCCGGGTTGGCAAACCCGCACATGGCATACGTCATGATCAACATGCTTCTGGGACTCAGGGTCCCCGGTGCCAGATGACTCATCTCCAGGTAAGCCAGAAATTCGTTCAAAACGGTTTTAATCCCCATGAGCGCGCCGGCGGCATGGGCCTCCTGCCAGGGAACGCCCATTAGCCACACCAGGGGTGCCATGAGCATGCCAAAAATGCGTTGAAGGGTCACCGGTCTGCCGGAGAAGTCAGGGAATATACTCAGGATTAGATTGACCAGATGCACCAGCGCCACCAGAACGATCAGCATGGCGACGATATTGATTAAGAGCTGCACACCCTGAAGGGTGCCTTTGGTCACGGCATCCATGGCGTTCATGGCAGGTTGGGGGGGGGTTATTTCTCCCGAAGTTAGTTTTTCGGTCTCGGGAATCATAATTTTCGAAACGGTTATCGCCGCCGGTACACTAATAATCGAAGCGGTCAGAATATGCCCCATGATATCGGGAATACTGCTGCTTAATATGCCGGCATACAGCACCATGACCGTCCCGGCAATGGTGGCCATCCCGCAGGTCATTAGCGTAAACAGTTCACTGCGGGTCAGATCCTCGAGATACGGGCGGATGAACAGGGGAGATTCCACCATGCCGACAAAAATATTTGCAGACACGCCGACGCCCTCGGCGCCCCCGATCCCCAAAAGGCGTTGCAGGGCCCAGGAAAAGGCCCGCACCACCACGGGCAGGACTTTCCAGTAAAATAGCAGCGCGGACAGGGCGCTCACAACCAGTATCAACGGCAAGGCCTTGAAGGCTAGAATAAAGCTGGCGCCGGGAAATTTTTCTGTAAAAGGCAGATCCCCGCCACCAAGATACCCAAAAACAAAGGCGGTTCCGGCGGTTGTTGACTCCTCCAGGAAGAGCACCACTCGATTTAAGACTAGAAAGATATCTCTGAACAGCGGCAGCCTGAGAAGAATAAATCCGATGACAAGCTGAACCCCCAAACCGATGATGACCCTCTTGATGCCGACACGGCGACGATTTTCACTGACAACCCATGCGACGCCCGCAAACACCAACAGTCCGCATATACTTTGTAGAATCTGGAACCACATGGTATTCCTCCCGGAGGCAACAAGGTGAAAAAGAGTAGAGAACCATGCCGACACGGTTGAAAGCCGATGGCTCTACGTAACCGTATCACATTTAGATCCCTAACTCCATTTCCGTCTCTTGAATGATGGAGCGGATTTTCACGAGCTTCTCTTCCAACAGCGGTTCGGGCTTATGGGTTTCTAGAACCAGCCTGGCTTTGGCCGTGGCCCGCGTATAGCAGTCCGTAGCCCCCTCCGTTTCCCATGCACTCCGTCCCCGGCGGTCGATCAGCTCGGAAACCGACTGGGTGCGCATGCCGGCGAGGGTATGCTCATGGCCCAGAAAATCGCCGAAAGGTCCGACTTCCCTGATGACATTTGCGGCCAGGGTATTGCCGGTAACGGGGATGCCATTGAGGGTGAATTTAATCATGCGGGCAATTTCACAGTCGAGTACCAGTTGGCCAAAATCAAAGGTGATGCCACTTTCCAACATTCCCAGACCATAAATCATATTGGCGCCTGCCAATGCGGGTATCAGTCCGGTGAGCGTTTTCTCGTGGCCAGTCTGGCTGTCGGATATCTTGCCATCACCCTACCCGCCGGCCACATAGCTGGGCAGGGCGTAATAGCGGGCAAGCCTGGCCACGGCCCCGCTGATCAATGCGCATTCAGGTGTTCCCACACTGGCCTCGGCCAGTTTCAGGTCCATGGCCGTGGTAGAACTTCCGTAGATCACCGGTGCTCCCGGCCTGGTAAGCTGCGCCAGCGTCAAACCGCCGAGGATTTCAGCATTGTGGGTGACAAGGGTGCCTGCCAGGGTTACCGGGGCGGTGCCGCCGGCCATGGCCATGGACAAAATATTGCATACCATCCCGGATTCGGCGGCGGCCATGATGATTTGACAGCACTCGCTGATCAGCTTCAGGGGACTGACCGGACAGGTGGTGAAGGACACCAGGGGTCGCGCCTCGAGGTTTTCAATGCCGCCGGTGATGACCGCCGCCATTTGCAGTATCTTTTTGAGCAGATACCCGTCACCGGGCCCAAAGGCGCAGTGCTTGGTGGTGTTGGTCAGGAACGCCTCGGCGTTGTGCAGGGGTACCGTGGCCTTGGGAACATCACCGGCACCGATGGCCTTTTCGCAGAAATCGATCTCCGGGAGATAGTCGATCACCCGGGCTGCGTCGGCCAAATCCTGTTTTACAGGATCGCGGTTTTCACCGGTGTAGGGATCATTGATCTTTACACCTTCGCTGAAATTCGTAAAGTGAACCTGTCTGCCGCCAAGTATGATATCATGTTTGGGATCACGTCCGGCCAGGATCACCCTGGACGGGGCTGATTGTATGGCCTTTTCCACCACTAGAGGCGGTATTTTAACCATTTTTTTCTTTCTGTCGATGCGGGCGCCACCTCTTTGGTAACAGTCCAAGGCATGGTCATCCTCAACGAATAGCCCTGTTTCTTCCAGAAGTACCAGGGTTTCCTGATGGATTTCCCGGAGTTCATTTTCCGTCAATATGCCCAGATCCAACCCCCTAGTGCGGGTATTCCGGTCAGGCCGGCGTTTTACCATGTGAATTCCTTATTCCTTTGTCAATGGGTTCAAGAACTTTATAGGCTACACCAAAAGTACGCACGAGGCTTAGGAAAGCGCCCGGTAGAGGAATGTCGCGGTCATCGATGAGCAGTTTCAATCGCCTTGCCTTTTCGAGAACCGCTTGGCTGTCGATACCCTCGTGGCGGTCACACAGGTACTGGACACGGAGCGCATCCGTCAAGGGAATCTGCAGGTGGTTGAAGTTGTCCGCAAAGGCGTCTACTTCCCTTTTAATGCGCCGGTGATGTTGATTTGCAAACTCGACAAACCGGGTTTCCGGGTTTTGGATTCCGAAAATGGTGTTGACCACGGCCCCGGAGAGCCTGGTAATATCCTTAGAGGTCATGCGGGGATAGGATTTTTCCAGATGGGGCTTCAATTCCTTGAAAAGGACCATTTTGATGATGTCGATCCCCTGGCGTAGAATGGGTATCAGTTTGCCTTCGAATGTTTCCTCTGTCTGCGTCATGGGTTAAGTCATTTGTTTGCTGTGTCATTCAATCAGGACACGGGTCAATGGGGTAACGGGTTTGGTTGATATCAAGACATCATGGCCTTCACCATAGGGAACCTGATTTTGCATGTCAATCTGAATTCGCTTAACAACAAGGCCATGACCATGGCCGTACGGCAAGGAGTATCAAACATGAATATACATGCAGTTGCCGCGCTGTTCGATGAGTGGAACAGCGCCCTGCAGGCAGGAGATCCCCAAAAATTGGCGACGCTTTATGAGGACGACGCCATCTTGCTGCCGACCATGTCCAAGCAGGTCCGCCACAACACCATCGAGATCAGGGACTATTTTTATCATTTTTGTGCCGGAGGGCCGGTGGGGAAAATCGATGAAAGCAACGTGCGTACTTTCGGTCAACTGGCCATTAACTCGGGCGTATATACATTTACCTATGCAGATGGATCCGCCTTACAGGCCCGCTTCACATTCGTTTACCGATGGAATGGCCGGCGTTGGATGATTGTGGAGCACCATTCTTCTCAAATGCCTGAAACCTAGGCTCGGTTTGAAGCCTAACCATCTCACTTTAGGCTTCAAAACAAGGATTTTGGGTGGGTTATCGGTCGTCAGCGGATTACATCACTGCTTACTCCCTCTAGCCTTCCCCCAAAACACTGTTTTAAAACCTGTCGCCGGGAAGCTGTCGGGTCAGAAAAGTCATTAGGGTCGTATTAAAAGTTTCGGCCTGCTCAATGTTGGCGAGGTGGGCGGCCGCGGGCAGGATGACCAACTCCGAGTTTGTGATCATGTCATGGATTGCCTCGGCAGCGGCAACCGGTGTTCCCAGGTCGTTTTCACCCACCATGATCAGCACGTCCAGATCTATCTCCGGCAGACGATCCAAATAGTGAAGGCCTAAGATGGCATGACTGCAGCCGATGAAACCGGCCGCCGGTGTGGACCCTATCTGCCGGCGGATCCGGCTTGCCAGAGGCGGGTTTTTTTCCAGGAAAGGTGCCGTAAACCACCGTGCCATTGTTTCCTCAACCAGGGATTCCATGCCCAGGCGGCGGGCTTTATCCATACGTTCCCGGAAAAGGGGCTTGGCCTCATCCGGCAACACGGGGGCCGTATCGCATAAAATGACGCTCTCTAAACGCTCGGCATAATCCAGGGCCAGACCCTGGCCGATCATGCCGCCGATGGATAAGCCCACAAAATGGGCGCGTTGGATGTCCAGAGCGTCCATCAAGCCGATAACATCATGAGCCAGGAGCTCAAGGGTATATGCACCGTCTGTCACCTGACTCTCACCGTGCCCCCGCATGTCGTAACGCAGGACCCGGAAACAGGATTCCAAAACGTCCAGCTGCGGCGTCCACATCACCATACTGGAAGCCAGGGAGTGGGATAAAATAACAACCGGCGCGTCCGGCGCCCCGGTCAATTCATAACAAATTTCGATACCGTTGGCTTTGATCCGCATAGAGGCTTTACCTTCTTCGTACAGATACTATTTTACAATTTTAACGATCTTTTTAAACGCTTCCCCCTCGGCCTTTTCAAGCAACTCAAACAGGGCCATCTCGGTACTGGTCAGACCCACCCCGGCATCTCGCATTTTCTGCAGCCCGATGGTCTTGTTCTCCAGGGTCCTGGAAGAGACGGCATCCGCCACAACCTCTACCTCATAACCGCTTTCAGCTAAATCAACGGCTGTTTGGTATACGCAAACGTGCGCCTCTATGCCAGTAACCAGTACCTGTTGACGGCCGCTGGTCTCCAGGGCTTCTAAAAAGTGCGTGTCCCGATAGGCGCTGAAACTTGATTTGTGGATGGGCTCAACATCGGCCAGGATCTCGGAAATCTCCGTGATCGTAGGTCCCAAGCTTTCAGGTTTCTGTTCCACCCATAGAATGGGAATTTGCAGCGTTTGAATGCCCTTGATGAATTTGCGGAGATTGGAAAATAGAGAGGCTTTGGCATGCATCAACCGTGCCAGCCTGCCCTGAACGGCGATAACGACCAGCACTGTCTTTTCAGGCTTCAACATGATGGCTCCTTCATGAATATCTTAGCATGCGGATGGTTCTTGACCACGATGTCTAAAAGTAACATGGTCGGTAGGGGGTGTCAATTTTTAGGGTTGACCTAAGACTGGATTCCGCCTGCGGCACCCGTCCGCCGCGTGACCAGCAGCATCAGCCTATAATCAAACCTGAGCGGAGGTTGACACGGATGACTTTGGATATAAAAAAAGGCTTGACGCCTTATTCTTTTCTCAATACTCACACCCCATAATCTTTTTAGCGCTTAACCACATTGGGAAGATGAAGATACCGGCATTTGAAATAAAAGCCGTTCTGTTCGACTTCGACGGCACCCTCACTCGGCCGGATGCCCTGGATTTTTCCGTCATAAAACGGACCGTGGGCTGCCCTCCGGAAATTCCGGTGCTGGAGTATATTGAAGCTATACGGGATGACCGTCAACGCTCCAAGGCCATGGCCGCCCTTAACCGCTTCGAAATGGAAGCCGCCGCCCGGTCCAGGGCCAACCCGGGTGCGGAGGAGGTCATCCGCTTTTTGAAGGCCGTCCCCCTGCCCATCGGTATCATTACCCGCAACAGTCTGGATTCCGTTAAACGTACCCTGCAGAACTTCAAATCGACGCACTTGGAAGATTTTGATCTTATTATCTCCAGAGATACCCCTGTAGCGGCCAAACCGGCACCGGACGGCGTTCTGCTGGCTAGCCGGGAACTGAAAGTGCCCACAGCCCATCTGATGATCGTGGGCGACTTTGTCTTTGATATTCAGGCGGGGGAAAGGGCCGGCGCCGTCACCGTCCTGCTTACCAACGGGACCCCCTCCAGGTGCAATGATGCTAAGAGTGACTTCACCATCGCCACCCTTGATGAACTCAAAGAGATCGTTCGTCTCGGGCAACCTCTGGCCGCCGGCAAATTCCCCAATGATCTTCTTGAAAAACACCTGGATGGATTCGCCTTTAAAGATCCGTCCGTACTGATCCATCCAGGTGTCGGGGAAGACACGGCCGCGGTGGATATGGCGGGGGAGGAAGTCCTGATACTGAAATCAGACCCCATTACTTTTGCCACGGACGCCATCGGGCACTATGCCGTCCTGGTCAACGCCAATGACATCGCCACATCCGGGGCGGATCCCCGCTGGCTGCTCACAACCCTCCTATTTCCCTGCGGGACAACGGCTTCAGGCGTCTTTGAAACCCTTGACGAGTTGAAGAGCGTGTGCGAAAAGCAGGGCATCACCCTGTGCGGCGGCCATACGGAAATCACCGATGCGGTTACCCGACCGGTTATTACGGGGATGATGGCCGGTACTGTGGCACGAAACAACCTGATAAAAAAAGGGCGCATGCAAGAGGGGGACAGGGTGGTGATTACCAAAGGTGTCGCCGTGGAGGGTAGTGCCATCATCGCCTGGGAATTTGCTGAAAAATTACGGGATTCAGGCGTCCCGGAGATGGAAATTGAAAAGTGCCGGCGGTTTCTGGACAATATCAGTATTATCACGGAAGCCCGTATCGCCCGCGATATCCAGGGCGTCACCGCCATGCACGACGTAACCGAAGGGGGGCTTGCCACCGCGGTGAACGAACTCTCAATTGCCGGGGGATATCGTATCCGGATCGAAATGGACCGTATTCCGATTCTTCCCGAAACTGAAAAAATATGCCGCCTGCTGGATATCAACCCTTTGGGCTTGATTGGCTCCGGCAGCCTTCTGATTTGCTGTAAACAGGCTGATTGCGAACAGTTGATAACAGATGTACGGGCCGCGGGAGTTCCAGCCGTCTGCATCGGCAGGGTAGGCCAGGCCGGTCGGGGTGTTCAGGGCCGTCTGAGGGACCGGGATG
>CAZWGD010000020.1:0-12330 GCA_964633235.1 uncultured Desulfobacteraceae bacterium
ATTCGCGGCGGACGGTGAATCGACTGTCATTCTCCCTGTTTTTGGTCATGGGTCGTATGCTCCCTGAAGGTCTGCTAATGGTAGACTGAAATACGGCTGATCCAAATGACCTCATTTTTGGCGGCGTCCGTCGTTAAAATCACCTGCTGGGCATCCTGTCCATCAATACCGAAGAGGTTGAAGAAGATGACCACAGCCACCGTATGGGATGGTTTTTCCAACTCGACCAGGAGATCCTGGCCGCTTCTCAACATATGCGCTTGCTTGAAGGGCCACTTCTTTCTATCTTCGGAGTAAAACCAGTTGTCGGGTCCGATGGCGACCACCTCGGCGGGGTCCTTGCCTTCGACGATGTAGATCAGCTCAACCGGCATGAGCATGCCGTCGTTGATGTATTTGTCGCATTTAAACAGGATGGTTTCCGTTTTATTGCGCGGCGGCGGCGGTTCCTTGGGGGTAAATAACCCGCAGGAAATGGTGGACACCAGCATCAAAAGGCACACAATGCCCCGTAACCGGGCGGCGGTGAAAATGGAAGTGGGGTGCAAAGAATAGGGCATGAATTTTTTCATGGGCCGGAATTTACGTCACGTCAACATCTCCGCAACCTTGCCGACCAGGTCCAGGACTTCCTGATGAACCTTCTGGATGGCTGCCACCTGGTTTAGCTTCTCCTCACTCTCCGTAACCTGACTACGGAGCTGGGCTACCGTTTCGGTGGTGGTCTCGGGTTTGGAGCGCTTAAAAAACGATTTGCGGGGCCTTTCCACATCCATTTCGGCCCGTTTCAGGGTCTCTTTTCGGGCGTTCAGTTCCGCGGTTTGGGACTGGAGGAGATCCCTCAGGACCTGGCTGGTCTGCAGGAGCTTATTTTCCAGGCTTTTACATGCAGGCCGCATTTCATCCAGCCGGTCGAAGATTGATTTCGAGGCGGGCAGCCTTTTTTTATTGAAAACGGTCTTAAAAAGATGGGTGTCCTTTTGGAATTGCCGCCTGGTGGATGCATCGTCAAACCCGGAAGAACGAATATAGCCGGAACGGGTTAAAATCAGGCCGTTCAAGATAACGGCGTCCTCTTCCTGGGGAGTCAAGAAAGGCCTATGTTCGCCGGAGACACGGCGAAAGGCGAGGGCGGCATTGACCGCCGACAGTCCATGGCCGAACCGATAGCGGTTGAGCGCTTCCACCTTGGTGGGATCCAGGAACATACGCCTCACCTCGTTGGGCCAGGTGCGCTGGGCGCCGTTTTGAAATAAAAGAAAATCCCTTTTTAATTTTTGATAGGCATCGGACCCGGCAATGCTTTCCGTCTCTTGGGCCGAGTAGTGCAGGTAAGCCAGGGCATTGCTGTTATCCAAACTGTCGCCCAACTGGTCGTTCATCAGATTTTTCATAATATTCGACCACACGTAAGGGATCAGCTCTTCCGGATGTTCGCCCAACTGGAGCGATGAGTCATGCTGTTCGCGGATCAACATGATCTCTTTGACCTTCTCGAAAAGATCGCTGATCATCGTCGGGGCGACCTCCCGGTCCGGGTAGAGATATCCCAGGCGAATGGTTTCCGAGTCGACCAGGATCTTCATCAATTTCCATAACAGCGGCGCCCGTTTCCTCCGGTTTTTCATGCAGGCCATGGTGAGCATGTTTTCCATATGATCGGTGGTGAACACCCGGGAGGCGATGGTTTCAACCTGGGCAAACCATTCCCGGGCATCGGCCAGCTCCGAATGGATATGGACCATTTCTCCATCTTGCCAAAATGAGTAGAACCGGTGGGCGTAGATGTCTAAAACGGCAGCCGTTGAGGGAGATAAGACATCGTGTATCCAGTCATGGTCACCGGCGCTCCGGGTGCTCTCCAAGAGCTGCTTGTCGGCGGTGATTTCCGCGATTTTAGCGGCCCTTTCAATCACCTGCTCCGGATTGCAGGTGGACATATTTCCGTTTTCGCTTTGTTCCCCGGTGAGCTCGGCACCATAGGCTTCAGCCGCCAATAGCAAGTTAGCGTCAAGCAGGGCCTGGATGTGTTTTTCAGCCTGTTCCTTATGCAAAACAGCCCCTTTAAGATTTCAAATTGACGGTAAGCCTCAGGATATTGGCACCCTGTTCGCGGCAATACTCCACCCTGTCCATCAATTTTTTAATTAAGAATATGCCCAACCCACCGATCTTGCGATCCTCGATACCGGCGGTAATATCGGGATCTTGCACGGAAAGGGTATCAAACGGCCGGCCGAAATCTTTTATCTCGATGAAAAAAAGATCATGATCGTCAATGCCGCAGGCTACTTCCACATCACCGGGATCGTCTTCTGGGTAAGCATAGGCGCAGATGTTGGTCATGGCCTCCTCAAGGGCCATCTCAAGGTCATATATTTTTTCGGTTTTCAGGTCCCGGGTTCTTGCCGCTTGAGTCACGGTTGCCATGAACTCGGGCAGGTTTTCCAGCTTGGCGGATAATCTCTTTCGGGCCAGGAGAACCATCGGATTACCTGGCCTCCAGGGCGGCTTGTTCGTCTTCAAAAACCTTAAAAATGGAAAAAAAGCCGGATATTTTAAAGGTTTTCCTAACGTTTCCCCGCAGTCCGACCAGGTAGAGATCTCCGTGTTTGTTCTTCAATTTCTTGGCCGTGGCCAGGATGACGCGCAGGCCCGTGCTGCTTATGTATTCGAGAGCGCTCATGTTGAGAATCAATATCTCATCGCCCCCTTCCAGGGTCGTTGATACGAAGCTGTCGAAGTCTCCGGCGGTTAAGGCATCGATCCTTCCCTCAACGGAGATGATCAGGGTATTGTCTGCTCTTCTTTTGCTGATATTCATCAAATCCTCCGGTATCTACCAGCAGGCATTGCTGAAAATCGGGATTTCGTTACGCTGGTGGTGCTGGCCGGTTTACTATCTTGTATACCTGTTTGGCGTTGGTCGGGAGAGAAATATGACAGATTGATGCTTGAGTGTCAAGATCAATGAATGTCGAGATCAAGTAGATATGTGCAATAAGCCCTGTGGCGGCGAGGTTAAAAAATGGGTTGCCATATGTTGGAACCCTTTGATAAACTAAGCAGTACTGATAGCCGGACCCCATGGCTGCTTGTATTCAGCTTGTCCCTGAATGTCCCTGAATAAGAAGGGAATATGAAGAAAGGAAGAACCTCTGGTGGATTCCCAAAAGATTAGTCCTTCAAAAAAGGCAAGGTACTCCACTGCGGGAAAATCTGCAAAGGCCACCCTGCGTACCAAGATTTTCTTAATTACCACGCTCATTATCCTGTTGATCCAGGGATTAAACAGCATGCTGGAAATCGGCTTTCTGATGAAAAATTTAGAGAAAAACTATCTGGGAAAATACCTCCTCATCGGCACGGAATTGAAACGCAAATTGGAAAAGTCCATGCTCTTTGGAAAAGCCCTTGAGCAACTGAACTTTGACCGGTTGCTGGAGGGTATTTTACCCAAGGATATTGATAATCTGTTTATTGTCAACACCGCCGGCGATACTCTGTACGCGGTCCGCAGAGCCCCCCTGCCGCCGTACACTTTTCAAGAGCAGGTCCGGACGGTAACCATGGATAATTTTTATCAGGTTAGCATTCCGCTAGTAAAAGATGACCAGACCGTAGGCAATATGCTCACCCGGGTTTCCGTCAGCCATGTGCGTGGAGAACTGGCCATGATGATCAGGGAATCCGTTAAGAATTCCCTGATGATTATTGTCATCGTTTTGCCTTTTCTCTATCTGGTCCTTTCTCTATGGATCAACCGCCCTTATATGCGGTCGGTTAAGCGGCTGACGCGCTCCCTGATCAACAGGGACCGCACCGACCTGCTATCCAACGGTATTAATCCGGACGGCCTGATCCAGGCCGAAAAGCAGTTGGATAATATCGCTTCCGGTAAATGGCTGGCGGTTGAAAGCCGGGAGATGCTCGAAAAACTCAATTTGTTTTCCTCGGTTATCAACGCCATGGAAAAGGCGGACGAGACCGGTCAGGACATGAATGTCGCTTTGAAAAACCTGTTGCCCAGGGAATCGTTTGCCCGGCATATCGAGGATATCGGCTATCTGGTTTCCAGGCAGGAGGTCTACAACCAAATGGTGAGGGAGTGGAAAACCATACAAAACAAACCGTACGAAACCTGCTGATCGTCCTGTTTTCGTTTATCATTCTGGCACAGGCGCTGTATACCTATCAGAACATGAGGATGTTCGACAGCCAGCATACCCGCCAGACAAATGAACAGGTTCGGGAACTCGGTGAAATCATTCATAATGAAATCTACATGGGGCTCAAGTATAAAATCCCCATAGAACGGCTGGGGAGAGTAAACGTGTTCTTGAAAAGAATCGTGGAGGACACCCCCACCGTAGCCTTTATTGATATCATCAAGGCGGACGAGGTCCTTTTCAGCGCCGCCAGGGAACGGGACTATCAACACATCATCCAGGTCCCCATTTCAAACCCGGATGGGGAACCCGTGGGCATCATCAAGCTGGGCATCAGCAGGGAGACCCGCAGGCAGTCGGGAAGAATTTTATTCGACCTGTTTACCATCGTCATGGTCGGGTTGATCATCACCCGGGAACTGTTGGTTTTCTTTACTTCCCGGATGCTGCGCATACCGGAAAAGGAAACACGTCTAGCCTCCAACAGCCTGTTGCATAACCTTGAGCCTTTTGCTTTTAAAATCAACTCCCGGGAGCTGTCCTTTTTCCTTAGAGAGATAAGTGGCATCGTGGAATCCATCAGGCAGCGGGTGGCGAAGCTGGAAGCCGACGTGAATGTTCTGGCCCACAAGGTAAGGGGTTCCACTCAAATCGGTAAGGAACACCTGCTTGAACTCATACAGAACCAAAAGAGCATCCTCACCGGGTTGAAGCGCAGTCAGATCGATTTCATGCCCGTCATCGATCCGGCCCACGTGCGTCCCCTGGTATTTATCTTTATTCTGGCCGCCAATCTGCACGCCAGCTTTCTGCCTTTTTTCGCCAAGGACCTGCTTGGTCAGGCGACATTTCTTTCCGGGCGGTTGCCGGAAAAAATTCTCATGGGCGCACCCATTTCCTGTTACATGATCACGGTGACGGTAACCATGATGTTCATGGGCAGCCGGTTTCTGATCAGCGTGCGGCCGCTTCAAGCCGTTACCTTAAGCTGCCTGTTCACCGCGGTCGGTTTGATACTATGCGGACTGGCGCATAATATCCTGGACCTGATTCTGGCCAGAATGTTATGTGCGGTGGGGTTTGCCATTATCGTTCTGTACGGGCGACAGTTTATCGTGGATCATTCCGATAGGAAGAGCCGCACTTTTTATCTGGCCGGCTATACCACGGCCTTTTCAGGGGGATTGTTTTGTAGTATCATTATCGGTGGAATCATGGCGGATTACTACTCCTATCGGATGGTATTTTTTGCCGCCGCCGCTATGATGCTGTTCGTGATTATTTTCGCTTACCTGGTTTTCGCCCATCAGCCACCGCCCGATGCGGGGGTGGAAAAAAGCGTGAATACCGGGCTGATAAAATTTATGGCTACGGGTATCAGAGACCGCAACCTGATGGCCGTCATGGCCCATGGGATGATCACCCGGGTGATGTTCGTGGGGTTTTATTACTTCTGTATCCCCCTATTCCTGAAAGCCAAGTTCACCTATTCGGACATGGGACGGATCATGATGTTCTACGGACTGGTTAATATCTTGCTGGCGACCTTTCTAAACAAGGACATCACGAAAACCGCACAAAGCAAACAAGTAGTGGTGGTATCCAACATCATTCTGGGCCTGGCGCTGTCGATATTCTATTTTATTACCTTCGATGATACCTGGCGTTATATGTGGGGGGCCATCGGCAGCCTGGTTGTTTTGGGATTGTCAAACAGCCTCACCTTTCCGTCGCAGGTCAACCTCCTGCTGGAAACGCAAACCGCCCACCGGTTGGGGAACCACCGTACCTGCATGGCGGTGTATCAGTCCGTTGAGCGCATCGGTAGTGCCTTGGGGCCCCTTTTTTTCGGCCTTCTAGCCACGGTGATGAGCATCGAGAAGGCCATCGGGGTGGGGGGAGTGCTCTATACGGCGGCCAATATTCTTTTTTTCTTCGCCTATAAAAAGGATGAAACGCCGGCCGTATGAGCGGTGGCCTGTATCCTGTATACAGGCAAATTCAAACAAGCATGAAAGGATAATAAAATGAAAAAAGCAGCCCAGATCCTGATGTCATTATTTTTGTTAACCGGATTGCTACTCCTCCCGGCCTCGGCAGCAGACCCGCCGTTTACAATAATCTCCGTCCAACACCAGGACTTTGTCCCCTATGTCTCCTCCTATCAGGGTTTTGTGGAGGGAATAAAGAAATTGGGTTACGCCGATATGATCAAACTGGAAACCTACAACGCCAAGGGGGATTTGAAGGCCCTGGACGAAAAAGTAGCCGAGTTGAGCACAACCGATGCCGTTGATCTGGTGTTTTCCATCGGCACCCAAACCTCCAAACGCATGAAGAAGCATTTGAAGCAAATACCGTTTATCTTTACCAATGTGGGGGACCCTGTTCATTCGGGCATCGTTACGGACTGGAAAAGCTCGGGGGCAAATTACACCGGTGTCGAAACACCGAAGTATATCAGTATGGAAATCAAGATGATCAACGAACTGGTGAAACCTAAAAGTATCGGCATGATCTATTTGGCCGGCTCTCCCAGCCATGACGCCGCCATCAAGCAGATCAGCATCCTGTCCGGGGAGTTAGGCTTCCGTTTCGTATATGAGGGGTTTCCCCTGAGGGATGAAAATAAGAAAAGATACCCTGTAGAGGTAGTCCGGAAACAGATCAAAGATGCCTTGGACAAGGTCGCGCCTCAGGTGGAAGTGGTATTCGTTCAAATTTCAAAGACCTTTTTAAAACATTTCGATATCTTCCATGACGCGTTCATCAAATACAAGACCCTCAGTGTGGGGGAGCCCATCTATATCACAAAGGGTGTCATCATGGGTATCGGCCGGGACAACCGGACCTTTGGCTCCCAGTGTGCCGAATATGCGGTGAAGATTCTGGAAGGGGCCAACCCGGCGGATTTGCCCATGGACGTAGGGGCCAGATTAACCATTCAGGTTAATTTGAAGGCGGCTGTAGAGGTGGGATATGATCCCCCGGTGGACCTGTTGGGTGCCGCGGATCATGTGTATGAAAGTTTTGAATAATAGCAGGACTATCAAGAGGGCCGTAGCTGGAACTCAAACGGCTCCCCCCGCCAAGGGTATTGCAGGAGCGTCTCTTTTCTCTCTTCCCGGATGATGGTAAGGGCATTGCGGAAGTTTCGGCGCTCTAAAATAGCCAACAGTCTGGGTGCATGGGGCTGTAATTTTTTTTGCCATGTTTTATCCGGCTCCAAAAAGCGATATCCCAATTTTTTCATAAATGCGGTTCTGGGTGCCCCCAGGTAGACCGGACTGAGCAAAGTCTTGATATCGGCTCGAAGCGCGGCCTCTAGAAAATAATACCGGATGGCCTGGTTGAGACCCTTTCCCCGGTTCGATTTGCGGGTCGCCGCGCTATTGAAAATCACGGAGGGATACGCGACCTCGTCGGGCACATGACACTCCAGGTCGGTCATGGCTTCCGAAGCGTCCCACACTGTAACCGCCCTCATGGTGGAAACGGCGGTGCCGCTTTGGTCCCAGGCGGCCAGGATGATACTGTCTTCATCGATCGCTCCCCAGAGGAGTGAATCCGGCAATAAGAGCGAAAAGTCGTCGGAGCGGCTGAACTCCGTTATGCGCAGGTGGTTGATCCTCTGTGCATCCGCTCGAAAGGCTCTCCGGATGCAATTTTCCCCGCCGTTTTTCATTTAGTATTCCTTCAAGGTGGACTGATTACAGGTTAATAAACGTTTCAGTGGCCTTGCGCTAGCCTCTCACGGTCCCGTCAGGGACAGCAAGCATTACCATTGAGGTAGACTGATTTTCTGGTATGGCAGCTATGACAGATCGGTCGGCCTCTGTCAAGGACCGTAGAAAAGATGCCACAACTACCCTAATTATCCTGTGAGGGTGCAAGCGAATGAAGCAGCAGGACCAGGATTTCGCCTCGAAGCAATCGCTCCATGGTGCCGGTTTTCCGAAAAGGTACGGGGCCCCGGGCGGCCTGTAGACAAGCGCTATGCATCGCCACTGGGCGCCATGAGTTCCATGTGCAGCTACCCCGTCGCAAATGCGTTTTCAGGTTGATTGTTTCCACCCGTTATGCTATACATAAAAGGATAGGCTTCTGTTCTTCATTTTCACCTTAGCCAATGCGCTGCGCCGAAACCATTGGCTTGCTGCTTACTAACGCTTAACCTGCTAAACACGCAATGAACATCTTATTCAGAGCGGCTCTTCTGCCTTTATTAAGTCTGCTGTCTTTATGCTACGCTTGCAGCGGAGGCGTTGAGGGGGAAATTGTCAGCACATCCACCATAAGTCTTCAGTTGACGGACAAGCTGACCGGAGCTTCCACCAGAACCGTCAGCGCTACTTCTCCCGGGGTGCTTACCGCAAGGATCACGGATGTGCTGGGTACTCCCCTGGCTAAAAAGACGGTTAAGTTTACAACCGCAAAAGTGGACGATGTGCAGATCGGCGTCGTTCTGCCCAAAGGTGGATCCGTACTGACCGACAGCACCGGCAAGGCCACGGCGACCTTACGGGCGGGAACCAACGCGGGAGACGGGAAAGTCAGCGTCAGTTATAGTAGTCAATCGACCTCATTGAGTTTCTATTCAGACGGCAGTGACCCTGCCGATTCCCTGACCCTGCAGCTGTATCGCGTTGACAGCAGCGCTGCAAACGTATCCGCGGACATCAATCTCGATGCCCTGCCGCCCAGCCAGCAAACCGCCGTCAGCAGCCTGACACCGGGTTCCAAGGGCAAGCTTTTGGCGACCCTCACCGATGCTTACGGCGCGGCCCTATCCCAGAAGAAAATCGCCTTTGCCTGTACGCTGGCGGACATTACCCTGGGTGCCGCCGAGGCCACGACCGGCAGCAACGGCCAGGCGTCCGTTCTTTTGGTGGTGAAGGACGAGGCCGTGGCGGCTACCGGTATTGCCACGGCCACCTATGACACCGTTTCAGCCTCGAAGTTCATCTCCATCGTGGCCAAAGATCCCAAGGCCGTAAAGCTCTCCATTCATCTCTACAACACCGACGACAAGCGCATTTCCAGAATAGCCGCCGGCAAGAAAGGGTACCTGCAGTCGGTCCTTACCGACAGTGACGGCAATGCCAAGTCCGGGGAAAAGATCACTTTCAGCACCACCCTTGAAGATATGGTGCTGTCGTCGGATTCGGGCATCACCGATTCCGCCGGAAAGGCGTTTGTCAATGTTGTGGTTAACGTGGATGCGACAGCGGCGGTCGGTTTTATTAAAGCAACCTACGGCAGTAAGCTGGCCAACCGAACCATTAGAATCACTAAATAACGGGGCTAGAACCTGAAAATGGACCCGACCTGGAGTCCGAAGCCGGACAGGTCCAGGTCGCTTTGATTGATGAGTTTTCCCTTCACTTCCACATCGAAGGCTGCACTGACGTAATCCAGCGAGGCAAAGATGGAAAACGGCCGGGTACCCACGGTGCAGGTGATACCCCCGTTCATGCCGACACCTTGAGAAAGCGATACATCTACATCACCGCTCCATTCGGGGTCATACAGGGTGATTCCGATATGGGGTCCGACGGTCATGCGGTTTTTATTGAACCGATACCTCAGGGCAAGATCCGTGGTGTACATCAGGGATTTAAACGAGTTGTTGAATAAATAGCCGACACCCACGACAAAATCGATATACATCTTATCTGTTTTCATGCCGATACCACCGGCCAGTACCGGGGCGTTACTCACATAGCCGGTGATTTTTTCAATCCGTGACCCATCGTACACCAGATGACCGTCCAGTTCGGTGCTAAAGAGGAAATGCCCCGGCATAAAGTTGACAATCAGGTCAGTCTCCATGCTGGAAGCGGTAACCGGGGTAAGTAATAAAACCAAAAGACTCAAAACCGTCAGGCGTTTAGGCATGATCGGACCCTCTTCCTCGCTTTCTTAGACGTTGCGAATTGATGAATAGTGTCTATTTGTTTTTGATACTGCCTCCGCACTCCCCTCAGATTTCAGGGCGACCGGTTTATTTCGGCTTGCCGACCAGCTGAATTCAACTGTCTGTGTACGGCCTTTCTCCGGAGGCGAACCGTCACACTACCAGACAGTGTCGAATCAGTCAATTCAATCACTCACAATGCTCAGGATAACCGCATTTGTATATTGGGTCGGCATCGCCGCTAGACGCCATTCGGTCCAAATGCGGTTACCCTGCCGCCAGGCTTTCTTCTTTGAGCCAGCTCGTCAGTCTGGGTGGAGTGACAATGGATCCGCTGATCGGGTTCCACCGGCATTGAGCGTTAAGCTCCAAACCCTCCTGAATAACCGAAACCGGCCGGTCCGAGGAGACGACCACCACCATGAGATTGTCATGCTGGGCTGTAAAACGCAGGGCCGAGTTGAAGCGCGCGCCGCGCGCGCGGTCCTCTCCGGAGATCGTATGGCCGTCCAGCAAGCAGGCAAAGCGGTGCAGTTTCAGGTCTACACCGATGTGCAGAGCACCATCAACCTTGGCAAGGGATTTGGCAAGTTCAAGCAGATTATCCTGGGTGAGATCCAGAGTGGGCTCCATCTTTTGACCGGAAATATCCACCGGCGGTGTATTGAGGTCGATGACCAGGGCACAGCCATGCTTACGGTTTACGGCACTTTGGGCAATTTCGCTGATGATGGTAAACAGGGTCATGGCGGTTTCACGATTCATGGTGGATTCAATCAAGGCCATCTCCACCTCCACCAGTTTGGCCCGGCGGGTGGAGGAATGATAGCTACCGTCATGAAAGCTGCAGATCTGTTCCCCATTTAAGGTCAGAAATCCATAGGTCCCCCGAAAATCCGCCGTAATGCTGAAATCCGGAGCGCAGTTTTCGGAAATGCCGATGATGCTGCGCCCGTTTGATACCAGATGGCGTCGGGTGTGCTCAACGGATAACAGGAGCTTACGCACATGCTTGAAGTTTTCCAGATCCGGCTGCTCCATTTCAGGAAACCGGGCGGCAAATTCAATCTGTGAAAGGGCCAAGTTTTCCACAAAGGTGATCTTACCCACCGGCCATTTGCCCTCCTCACGGGTTTTGGAAATACCCACCACCGCATCCAGAATCGGATAGATGCGTAAGGGCGAATCCCATCCCAGTTGAATATTCATGCGGTCGACGATAAAATCGCGGATGGCATGCGTGGCATATTCCTGCAGAAAAGTACCGGAGATCCCGGTATAGAGGGCGTCTTTGTTGGCAAGGTCGTGGGAAAGCCGCCAGGCGGCATGCTCGAGCCACCGTTCAGTGGGCCCAATGGAGCACATGTCCGGGTGGTGCTCGCTAAACCACATCTGGTAGTAAATCGATCCCGAACGGGCACCGAAAGAGATCAGCCCCGCCAACCCCAGGTTTCTTTCCCTGAAGATATGCCCGTACTGCCGTCTCGCCAAATCGCCGGGCGTCTTTTGCCGCCAGCGGTTTGACGCAATGTAGAGTTCCGTAAACTTGGGTTCATGACCGCGAAGCAGATGCTGGGGGTCGTAAATCCGCATGGGATCATCCGGATGGACAACATAGATCAGGGCGGCCCGGCTGGGTCCGGAAAAACGGGAGAGGCCCTTGCCCAACCCTTCCAGGGTGTCATAAATACAGAGGTTAACAAAAGAATTCTCAGTCATTTCGGGCCTCAGGCCGGGTCCACGGGGCTATTTTGGGTACCCGGTAATCTCGCGAATGCGTTTGTAAAGCGGTTGAAGGCGCGCGTACATCTTCTTATAAACGTCTCTGTAGAGATCGTTATAGAGGTCATGGGTTTTAGGGTCCGGTTCATACACTTCACCTACGTGGGTCATGGCCGCCACGGCACTTTTGAAGCCATTGTGCAGTCCCAGCCCAACGGCGGCGTCAATGGCGGCCCCGAGCCCCGACGTCTCGTAAACATGAGGTTTGGCCGTGGGCAGTCCAAAAATATCAGCGGTGGCCTGCATGGCGTTGCGGCTCTGGGAACCCCCTCCGGAAACCCGAAGTTGGGTGATGGGGATGCGTGTCCGTCTTTCGATGTGCTCCTTACCTTCCCTGAGACCGTAGGCGAGCCCCTCCAAAATTGCACGATAAAGGTGTCCCCGGGTGTGCAGGTCGCCGAAGCCGATAACGGCCCCCTTGGCTTCCGGTCCCGGACGTTTCAGGCCCGGAGTCCAGTAAGG
>CAZWGD010000020.1:12340-12782 GCA_964633235.1 uncultured Desulfobacteraceae bacterium
GTATCAGCCCCATGCAACCGGGGGGAATGTCGTCAACCAGTTTGTCGAAGAGCGCTTCTGCGGTTCCCCCGCACTCGGAGGCGGCCTGGCGCTCTGGATGGCCGAATTCTTCTTTGAACCAGCTGACCATCCAGTATCCGCGGTAAATCAGCACTTCAATGGTATGGTGATTCTTCACGGCCGACGGAAAGGCCGGCAGCAGCCGGATGGGCTCGAGGTACCTTTTATGGGTTATGCTGATGGTGGCGGTGGTGCCGTAGCTTAAGCAGCCTATCGAAGGCTCCATACTGCCGGAGCCGATCACTTCGCAGGCTTTGTCTGCCGCGGCGGCGATGAGCGGGAGGCCCTCCGGGATGCCGGTGGCCCGGGATGCGGCAGCGGTAATAGGGCCCAGAAGATGACCCATAAAAGGTACCTCGAGCCCATCCGGCTGCTGCCGGCC
>CAZWGD010000021.1:0-3433 GCA_964633235.1 uncultured Desulfobacteraceae bacterium
GCCAGATGGTTTGACCTTGCCGGCGGTCGAGCGTATACTGAATGCACCACCTTAGAGATGTTGCTGTTTCGGATTGGATACCGGTTGAATGCCGGGAAAAACAATAACTGTGCAAAACAGTCGAAAAGGAGGGTAACATGATGCGAAAATTGATCGGTTTCATCACACTTTGGCTGGTTTTAATCCCCTTTTGTTTTCCGGCCTTCGGCGCTCCCGTTAACCGGGACCTGGCTGTGACGGTCGGTGAGGTGTTCATACAAAAGGAGATGGGCTCGGGTGTTGCCGTTGAAGGGGAGAGGCCCACGGCCTTTTCGCCCCAGCAATCCCAGGTGGCCAAAGTGACGCCGCTCAAAAACGATGCCGGTAAAACCGTGGCCTATGTCCTGGAGCCGGTCGGTGACGGCTATGTGGTGGTTTCCACGGACACGCGCATCACGCCCGTGATTGCCTATGCCTACTCGGGGAGATTTCCTTTCGAAGATGCGGAGCAGAATATCCTCCTGTACATGGTCAAGGCGGATATGACCCTGCGACTGGATGCCATGCCGTTGATGTCGGCTGAGAAAAAGGCGGTTAACCAGGCCCTCTGGGAGGAGATGCAGTGGAACACAGCGCCTTTTGTGGCTACAACTTGGGGCCCCTGGGTGAAAACCGCCTGGCACCAGAGTTCGCCCTACTGGAACTACTGTCCCAAAGATGGGGGCAGCAGGGCCGTGGTGGGCTGTGTGGCCACGGCCATGGGACAGGTCATCAATTACCACCGGTACCCCAAGAGCGTCTCCTTCGGCAGCGGGGACAGCTATAACACTAAGACACGCGGCATCAAGGTAAATCCATGGAACCATAATACTTACGGGTATCTGTCCTTTAACGCACTGAACAACCTTCTAAAGAACGTCAAGTACAACGGCAGCGCCAGTGAAGTGGCGGCCCTCAGTTTTGCCTCCGGCATATCCGTGGAGATGGACTACACCAAGAACTGGTCAGGCGCCTATGTATCCGATGTGGCCGGGGCGTTTAGGAATAAATTCAAGTATAAAAGCGCCAACACATATTCCGGCAAGGCCAGTAACTTTTACACCACCGCCCAGGCCAACATGAAGAAACGGCGGCCCGGTGTGCTGGGTATCTTCAAGCCCGGGTACACCGCCGGGCATGCCATCGTCATCGACGGGTATAGAAGCTCGGGGGAATACCACCTCAATTACGGATGGGGTGCGGGCAATAATATCGGGTGGTACCGCCTGCCCTCGGGCATGCCCAGCGGGTATACCATCGTGCATCAAGGGACTTTCGATATCGTTCCCGGCAGCGTGAGCAGCAGCCTGCAGGTCACCTATCCCAACGGCGGTCAGAAGCTGATCAAGGGCAAACGCTACAACATCCGGTGGAAAAAGGGCAATGCCGGAAGCTGGGTGCGCATTTACCTGTATAAAAACGGGAAGTACTATCGCCGCATCTCCAATAAGACCCGCAACGACGGTGTGTACCGCTGGTATGTTTCCAAAGGCTATAAGACAAACTCGCGCTACAAGATCAAAATTCAATCCCGCTCCAAGGCTTCGGTGTACGACTACAGCGACCGGAACTTTACCATCACCACGAAGAGCAGCAAATCCCCTAAGGGGACCTGGACGATCTATTATAAATGGAGCAGCTCTCCCAAATACTATACCGCCACCTGGTATATCTACAGCAACAAAACCTTCAGAGACAGCCAGGGTAACGGCGGCACCTGGACGCAGTCGGGCTCCAAGGTGACGTTAAAGTACTCCAGCGGCTGCCGGCCCCACTACAAGGGCACGATACGGACTTCCGGCACCTACATGTCGGGCACCATGCGCTGCACGTCCGGCTCGGGGTCGGGCAAATGGTACGCGCGCAAGAAGTCGTCATCACTAGAGCCCGCCGAGGCGGAAATCCTGGAACCGGACGCGATGGAAGCGTCACCAAGTTCGCCCTGAGGCCGGTGGGAGAAAGCGGATGCAGGCAATCCGGTGAAAACACGAATCTGTAATTGACACATGGCGGGGCCGCTCATTCCCGGGCGGCCCTTTCTTGTGGGCCGCCGGCAAGCATGGGAGGGCCGGGGAAAACGGTTTATGCGCATGCCCGGCGCCAACCGCCTCAAAAGATCAAAAAAACTTGACACCACCCTTGACCGTATCTTAAGAATACAGGGGTGATCCTAGGGCTCTCCGGTTTCAATCCGGAACCCAAACCCACACAGCTACCTCACCACAACCGCATTTGAAAAAAGGAAGGAGGGCGACATGAAACGCGCATTTTTAGGCATTACTACGGTCTTGTTGATGACCGGCTTGTTTTTTCTGCCGGCCTGGAGCGCTCCCGTGGACAGCGACCTGGCCGCCACGGTCGGGGAAGTGTTCATCCAGAAGGAAATGGGATCAGGTGTTACCGCTCCGGGAGAAATAGCTGCAGCCTTCTCACCCCTGCAATCCCAGGTGGCCGGGGTGACGGCCCTTAAGAACGATGCAGGTGACACCGTGGCCTATGTCCTGGAACCGTCACACGACGGATACGTGGTGGTTTCCGCAGACACGCAGATTACCCCCATTATCGCCTATGCCTATTCCGGGAAATTTTCATTTGCGGATACGGAAGATAACCTGCTGCTGCAGATGGTCAAGGCGGATATGACCATGCGCCTGGAGGCCCTTTCCGAATTGGCGGCCGAGGAAAAGGCGGCCAACGAAGCCCTCTGGGATGACCTGCAGTGGAACACGGCACCGCGGACGGCAAGCACCTGGGGACCCTGGCTGAAAACCAAGTGGCACGAAAAGAACCCCTTCTGGGAATATTGCCCCATCGATCCAGACAGCCAGGGCAGGGTCCACGTGGGCAGCGGCGGCACGGCCATGGCGCAAATCGAATTCTATCATAAGTACCCCAAATCCATGTCCTTCGGCTCGGCGGACAGCTACACCACCAAGACCAAGAAGATTAAAGTCAACACCACCAACCACGGCTACTACGGTGCCGGGTACCTGAAGTTTGCTACGCTGAGTAAATATTTGAAAAAAATAAATTATAAGGGCAAGGGCACCAGTAGGGTAAAGAAGGGCCTCAGTTTTGGTTCCGGCATAGCGGCCAAAATGGATTATGTCTCCGGCAAATCCATGGCGGATCTGAAAAACATTCGCAAGGCCTTGAAGTATAAATTCAAATTCAGGGGCTGCGGGTATTATTCCGGGAAGAAGGGCAATTTTTACAGGGTGGCCCAATCCAACATGAAGAAAAAGCGGCCGGCTATCGTGGAAATCCTCAAATCATCCAACATAAAAACCGCCCGCAAGGTGGTCATGGACGGCTATAAGGCCACGGGCCACTACCACCTCAACTACGGCCAGGGAGCGGGCGGCTTTATCGGATGGTACAAACTTCCCAAGGGGATGCCGGGGGGATATAAAAT
>CAZWGD010000021.1:3443-12762 GCA_964633235.1 uncultured Desulfobacteraceae bacterium
ATGCCGCTATTTTTAATATTATTCCCCGCTAGCAACAGCAGCAGGCCATCCACCTCCTGGTTGTTGGCAGTCAGGGAGGAACCATTCCTTCTGGCCCGGAACAGGCGATCCAAAAAGGGGCCGGTCATGACCAGCCGGCCCCTTTTTTTGATCCTTCTTTTTCAGCTTTGTGTTGGGAGAGGCGATGTGGGGAATGGGAACCGAGATCAGGGGTGTGCATACCGGCTGCTATGGTTGTCCATCCGCTCTAATCGGAGGTGGTAATCCCGGATCAATCCTCTGATTGGCCTTTTGAGGAATCAGGCTGCAGGGTGACATTCATTACGGTCACCTTTTCGGGCTGGACCGTGACCTGCCCTTTGGCAGGGGCATATCCCTCGGCGGACACGGATATTTCATAATGACCCGGCTGAAGATGCCAGGTAAACTGTCCCTTGCTGTTTGAAAGGATGGCGATCTCAGGGATGGGAGGGCTCGGGTCATCAAGCGACCGGGGCTGGATGAAAGCACCTTCCACAGGGTGGTTTTCAGGATCGCAAATCCTGCCCGTCAAACCTTCCTGGATGGCGGCCTGGCCGGGAGGTCGACTCTGATCGATACCGATATCCGGGTTTTCATTGGCGCAGCCCAGGGTCCCGAACAGCAGGACCATGGATGCGATCATACCCGCTGACCGGTAAAAACACCGTGTCGTTACAGCCCTCATATGCATCATTGCTTTGTTTAGACCCTTTTTTTACAGGGCTCCAGGGGTTAATGAAAGAGATATTCGGGGCCTGAAGCCCCGAATATCCGCTTACAGGCGGACCGCTAAGACCTACACGGGATTACCTCGTGTTGTGCCTGTTAAGAAAACTGAAGACGGAACGGGTGATTCTAGTCCCATGGTTATAACTTCTATGCTTGCCGCCGCCGTGCATCCCATAGGCGTGAATACCGACTGAATATGGGCCCCTGCTGATAACCTCATCACCACCTACCGGAGACCCGCTCATGCCCCCGATGGTATCCGCCCTGTAAAAAACCTGAGTGGAGGTCGTTGTGCGTACCTTGTCAACCCCCCACCATTGCTGGGTTGAGGATTTGTCTCCCGGATACCCCGGTATGACCACATGCCTGTTACTGGGATTAGCGGTGGAATATCCCCAACTTCCAAGCGTCCTGCCTATGGTGCATCTCAGTTTGACGACGGCATAGTCGTAGCTCTCATTTCTGGTCCTGTGCCACCGGCTGTTGGTTACCGCACTGGACCAGCTACAGTAGCCCAATCCGGTGCTATGACGGGGGTAAAATTTAAAGTCTCTATAAAAGCTCCCCCTGCCATTGCTTACGCAATGCCCCGCCGTGGCCACGGCGCTCGGGCCGATTAGCCAGGCAGTGCACCTGCCGGCGCTGAAGGTAAGCAGTCCGGTCCGGGCCGCAATGGAGGACGAGGCCGGATAGACCTGGACGCGGGTGTCGGTACGGTAAATGGACTCGGTATCTTCCCCTTCTATCCCGCTGGTCATCACCGGCAGGGCATCGATGGCCGCCAGTTCGTCTTCTGTGAGCGGGGTCATGTTGACGCCATCCGCAAGCAGCGCTTCCTCAGTCACTTCAGCAGCCCCCGAAAGCGGATGGGTGACCCGTTTTTTTCCGGATTCGGCGGCTTCGGGTACAGCTACCTCGGTTCCATCGCTGTACACATCCAGTAGCGGTTCATCTTGATCTGCATATACGCCCTGCAGGCCTATACACAAAAGAACCGCGAATGTGATGGCAAAAATTTTGACTGTTCTTTCCATAGCATGTTCTCCTTTTCATAGGGTGGGTGAAAGTAGGGTTATGTTTTGCGGATGACCGCTTATTGGTAGACAGGGGTTGCCAGGCTGACCCCGCTTAATGCTCTCATTATCCTGAAAATTTGGCTTCAGCAGGATTTTTAGCCTGTTAGAATAAAATAATACATGTTTCTAAATTTTGCAATATGTAGGTATCGCTGTAAGATAGGAGGGTGCCTACTTGCCGCTATGGTTATCATCCGCTTTGAACTGTGTTGCTGATCAGCATCAATCGGTTGATTGGCCCTTTGAGGCTTCGGAAGGTCGCAGGGTGAAATCAAATACGGTCACCTTAGGATTTCATAAAAGAGATATTCGGGGCCTGAAAGCCCCGAATATCAGGTTACAGGCAGACCGCTAAGACCTACACGGGATTACCTCGTGTTGTGCCTGTTAAGAAAACTGAAGACGGAACTGGTGATTCTGGTTCCATGGTTGTAACTTCTGTGAACGCCGCTACCGTGCATGCCATAGGCGTGAATACCAATTGAATATGGGCCCCTGCTGATAACCTCATCACCACCTACCGGAGACCCGCTCATACCGCCAATGGTATCGGCCCTGTAAAAGACCTGATTGGTGGTCGTTGTGCGTACCTTATCATGCCCCCACCATTGCTGGGTTGATGATTTGTCTCCCGGATACCCCGGAATGACTGCATGCCTGTTTCTGGGGTTAGCGGTGCTATACCCCCAGGATCCAAGCGTCCTGCCTACCGTACATCTCAGTTTGACGACGGCATAGTCGTAGTTCTCATCTCCGGAATTATGCCACCGGCTGTTGGTGACCGCACTGGACCAGCTGCAGGAACCCAAGCCGGTACTGTGGCGGGGGTAAAATTTAAAGTCTCTATAAAAGCTCCCCCTGCCATTGGATACGCAGTGTCCGGCCGTGGCCACGGCGCTCGGGCCGATTAACCAGGCGCTGCACCTGCCGGCGCTGAAGGTCAGCAGCCCGGTCCTGGACGCAATGGAGGATGAGGCCGGATAGACCTGGACGCGGGTGTCGGTACGGTAAATGGACTCGGTGTCTTCCCCCTCTACTCCGCTGGTTACCGGCGGCAGGGCGTCGATGGCCGCCAATTCATCCTCCGAGAGCGGGGTCACATCGACACCATCCGCAATCAGCGCTTCCTCGGTCACTTCCTCAGCTCCGGCAAGCGGATGGGTGACCAGTCTTTTCCCCGATTCGGCGGATTCAGGCACGAACTCCTCGGTTCCATCGGTGTACACATCGAAAAGCGGTTCATTTTGATCGGCATATACGCCTTGCAGGCCTATACACAACATCATCGCAAGTGTTATCGTTAGAATTTTAGCTGTTTTTTCCATAGCATGTTCTCCTTTTCATGTGGTGGGTGAAAGTACGGTTATGCTTTGCGGATGGCCGCATATTTTAAGACACGGGTTGCCGGACTGACCCGCTTAATCCTTCCATTTTCCTGAAAACCCGGCTTCAGCAGGATTTTCAACCTGTCGAAAAAAGCGATACCTGCTGCTACATCATGCGGTATGGTGCTGATTTTCAAAATGGGTGTATCGCAGTAACCATGGTGATCCGAGGGTTTTCGCCCTACAGCAGACCATACCTTTCTATGACTATAGAATAGTACCACAATGTGGTACTGTCAAACCGATTGTGCACATTATGGCAATTTTCCCTGAAGGGACACATTCAATAAAAAGCGAGGGCGTTGGGTAGGGTTGGCAGGATTAATCAGCACTCTGATGGTGCAGCGTAGATGATGCCAGTATCGTATTTTTTGCAGGAAGTGAATTTGCTGCGGTATTTTTTTTGGTAAACACGGTCGCCCAGGTCAAAACTATGATGCCTGAAAAATGTAGGGAAATGAAAAGGCAGTAAATTGGAGGACACACGTTTTTTTTAAATGCAAAAGGTATAGCCCCAGCATATGGAGATGATATGCGTCCCGGCTACCATATATGGGGCTAGAAACCCGGATTTATTATTTTGTGATATTTCTACAGGAACTAAATAGGCAAAATCACCCAAAGGGTTACCGGTTACCGATTTTCATATTCACCGATAATGGCTGCGCACCGGCATTTAATAACGTACCCAAGGGCCGCCTTAGTCTGCTTTCGCGGCCACCGCTAGAGAGCTGTCATTTCCGCGGAACCTGCTTTTTACGGCGGAAAGACTTCCCTTTGTATCGGTCTCCATGGGTACTCTGGCCAGCCGTTCGGATTCGTAACCCTTTCTTTTGACCACAATACGGTAGCTGAAGGAGATATTTGCCTTGCCCGAGTGCAACTCTCTGACTTCAAAAGATTTCTCTCCCTTTTTGGTGACATATAGCCCGTTGCAGTCTCCATTGGGGGTCAGGAATACGTGGTACTCGGTTTTGGTATTCACCGTCTGGGCAAAAGTGGGGTCGATCTTGACCACCGTGCGTCCGTCCTTGAGCCGCCCGGAGCCGTAGTCGGCAAACCAATTTTCCGGGGATTCCTCGGCATACAGGCTGACCTTGTCCCCGTCCTTAAGTTCCACAAGGGCTGATTTCCTTCCGGTGCAGGTAAAGTCTCCTCTAACTTTCATATTACCATATGAGTATACCCCATATCCAGAGCTACTGTTGCTCCTTCCGTAAACTCCGTAGGTGGTTCCCGAAGACGATATGGCCCAGCCGTAAACTGCTCTACCGGAGTTGCTCCGGGTTAATCCGTACACCCCGTAAGTGATTCCTGTTTGCGATGGAACATAGCCGTAAACCGCTCTGCCGGATGTGCTGTTGCTACGCCCGTACACCCCATAGCTGGTGGTCGAGGTGGATGTGTTGGAGCCGTAAACTCCGTAACCGGAGCTGCTGTTGGTCTTCCCGTATACGCCGATAGCTTTTCCGCTGTTGGCCGAGGCGTAGCCGTAGACGCCATATCCCGAGTTGCTGTCACTGCGTCCATAAATCCCATAGGTGCCGCCGTTCATGGATGAGGTATAGCCCGTAACGGCGGCGACCTTATTGACCGAGCCGGTATAATGTACACCATGGACGCTGGGCAGGTAATAGCCGGAAGTGTAACAGAATTTGGATGAGGACCAGCAACTAAATATACCCGTGGATTTTTCTATATTTCCGGCATCGGCCCATACTCCGCCGGCGCCAATAGTACCGGTGATCAACACTGCCAAAATCAGATAAACGTTTTTCATGCGCCTTCCTCCTTCATATTGATGGTTTATGGTTGATGGGGATTGTCAACCTGCTCTCGAACCTATGCCAAGTCTGCCGGA
Source organism: uncultured Desulfobacteraceae bacterium (assembly GCA_964633235.1). Lineage (GTDB taxonomy): Bacteria > Desulfobacterota > Desulfobacteria > Desulfobacterales > CAZWGD01 > CAZWGD01. The sequence goes on from CAZWGD010000021.1 coordinate 8,516, forward strand.
ATTGATGGGCCGTGTATATCTGCACCCCTGGGGGGAGTACCGCTGAAGATGAGGTGATTTGAGGCGGAGGCGGGCATGCGAAGGATATGCGTGTACGGGTACTCATCATTGACCTGTCCGATCGCGGTGCAGCCGCAGTCGAGGTATTGAAACGCCCTGGTACATTTTCACTACTACCACCTCCACGATCGACGGTCAATATTCCGACCGGACTGTAAAGATGTCTTGACCTTTTGCAAAAAATGACCTACTGTCTAGTCCACGAGATACGGTGAAACCAGATTGAGTCTCCCGTCTCGCGATCTACGCTCTAGCCCAACTGGAATCGAACTGAGATAACGCTGAACGCCAACTGAGCGCCAGTTGTCTAAAAGAACACCGTTCAAGTATTCTGAGACCTGTGCGTCAACGCTCTTGTCTCCTCTTTCAACCGGTTTTTACCTGACCATCACCTGGTTTTCGCCCGGTATTCTCAGGAAAATAAACACCCAACATCTTTTATCTGTCCCATAACCTGCCTGCAAACCCGGCGGAAACCATCGACCGGGGGTGAAGGGAGAAGGAGAATGGTCGGGGTCGATGAAAATGAGTTGGATCCCGGGTTATCCCGTGAGGTTGCGGCCTTCGGCGCCCGGGACATGGACATATGCATGCAGTGCGCCGCGTGCAGCGCCTCCTGCCCCCTCTCCAGCGGCATAACCCCCTTTCCCCGCAAGATATATCGCTTTCTCCAATTGGGCCTCAGAGATAAGCTACTGGCAGCCTGCGAACCCTGGCTGTGCTATTACTGCGGGGAATGCAATGCGGATTGTCCCCGGGGAGCGGAGCCGGCCGAAACCATGATGGCCGTCCGCCGCTGGCTGACCGCTCAGTACGACCGGACCGGCCTGGCCCGGCGCCTCTATCTTTCCAAGACCTGGGAAATCGGTGCCCTGGTGGTGGTTGCCCTGGGGGTTATGCTTCTTTTTCTGCTGGGCCATGGGCCGGTGATTACCGGGCGGGTTTCCGTGAACAGCTTTGCCCCGGTGCTGTGGGTGGAAATCGGCGATCTGGCCATGGCCGCGGTTCTTTCAGCTTTCCTACTCTCCAATGCCTGGCGCATGGCACGCCTCGTCATGGGGGATACCCAAGCGCCGCTTGCGCTCTACGTGTCACAGGCAAGGACCTTTGCGCTCAATTTTTTAACCCAGAAACGCTGGCGGTCGTGCGGGGAGGACCGGCGGCGCTGGCGCATGCATTTTATCCTGGTAACCGGGTATCTCACCATGATGACCCTGATCATCGGCTGTATCCGCTGGTTCCAGGTGGATGACGACTCTTGGCATTTCACCAGCATCTTCGGCTATTACGCCACTGCTGTACTGCTGTTTGTCACTGTGGATATGTTTCGCAGCCGGCTAAAAAAGGAAGCCAGCATCCACCGCTATTCCGAGTTTTCCGACTGGCTGTTTTTAATCCTCCTCTTTTCGACCACCTTAACCGGTATTCTGATGCACGCGGTTCGCTTGGCCGGATGGCCCATGGGCACCTATGTCCTCTATGTCATCCATCTGGCTATCGCCGTGCCCATGCTGGTCGTCGAGGTGCCTTTCGGGAAATGGTCCCATCTCTTTTACCGGCCCCTGGCGGTATTTCTGGCCGCGGTCAAGGAAAAGGCCCTCCAAGCGTCCCGGACAGCGGCCGAGGATATCATAGACAAGGCCGGAGAGGCCTTCATGAGCTGTCTGCAATGCGGGGTTTGCACCAGCGGCTGTCCGTGGAATCTGGTTGCGGCAGGGCGGCTCTCATTGTACAACCCCCGCCGAATTTTGCGTGAACTCTCTTTGAATGCCGGCAGCCGCCGATCAGTCGATCAGGCCGCCTGGAGCTGTCTTACCTGTAATACCTGCGGCCTTAGCTGCCCCCGCGGGATCGATATCATCGAGGTGATCGAAGCGGTGCGCACGCTCAACCTCAATGACGGAAAAGTTCCCGAAGCATTCAAGACGCCCCTGGCCAGCCTGCGCGCCGAGGGCAATCCCTGGGGAGGGAAGCGTGATCAACGGATGAAATGGGTCGAGGACAGGGGTATCCCCGGTTTTGATGCCGGCCTGGAGTACTGTCTGTTCACCTGCTGCACCACGGCTTATGATCCGGACGGCCGTAAAGCCGGGCAGGCTCTGCTGCGGCTGTTGTCCGAATCCGGAATCACTTTTGGTACCCTGGGCCCAGAGGAGTCCTGCTGCGGTGACCCGGCCCACATTCTGGGAGATGCCGGCCAATTCTCCCAAGTCGCAGGGAAGAACACCGAGCGGTTTTTGCAGGCCGGGGTAAGTAAGATACTGACCACTTCGCCCCACTGCCTGAATACCTTTCGCAGACATTACCAGGGGTTGAAAGGGCGTGTCACCGTGGAGCATTATACAGTGCTCCTGGAGCGGCTCGTCTCTGAGGGGTGCCTGACCCCGGTTAGGGAGATCGACCGGGTGGTTACCTTTCACGATCCCTGCTACCTGGGGCGCCATAACGGCATTTACCAGGCCCCCCGGCGCATCCTGCAACGTATTCCAGGGTTTCATCTGGTGGAGATGGCGAATCACGGAGAGGGGAGCCTGTGCTGCGGGGGAGGAGGCGGCGGTGCTTGGTACCGGCCGCCAACGGAAGGGCGTTTAAGTGATCTGCGGGTGCGCCAGGCCCTGGGGAGCGGTGCCCAGATAATCGCCACGGCCTGCCCTTTCTGCCTGCGCATGCTGAATGAGACAATAAGAACCCTGGGTGTCGGGGAGCGGCTGGTGGTTCGCGATGTGGCCCAATTGCTCCTCCAGGCGGTGACGGTTCCGGATGGGACCGTTCAGGATGCCACCATTCGGGATGCGAGGGGAACCGGAGGTGCGGATATGACGACGGAACAGGAGGCATACCATGCCTGAGCGGGTGGGATTTTATATCTGCCATTGCGGCATTAATATCGCTTACCGGGTGCGGGTCGAGGAGGTTGCCGCCTTCGTGGCGACCCTGCCCGGCGTGGCCATATCGCGCGACTACCTTTTCATGTGCTCCGATCCGGGGCAGGAACTCATCGAAAAGGACATCAAAGCACACGGCCTTACCCGTGTGGTGGTGGCCTCGTGCTCTCCGCGCATGCACGAAAAGACCTTTCGGGGCGCCTGCGAGCGGGCCGGCCTGAACCCTTACAGGGCCTTTCACATGGTCTCTGTGCGTGAACAGGTCTCCTGGGTCACCGAGGATGAAGAGGAAGCCACCCGGAAAGCCAAGGTCCTTACCGCCGCCGGGGTGATGCGGGTGACGCGCCAGCAGGACCTGGTGCCGGGAAGATTTAGCGTATGCAGCAACACCCTGGTGGTAGGCGGGGGAATCGCGGGCATGCAGGCCGCCATCGACGTGGCCAAGGCCGGTTTCAAAGTCTATCTGGTGGAGCGGCAGGCCACCATCGGCGGCCACATGCTGCAGTATGACAAAACCTTTCCCACCCTGGACTGTGCGGCCTGTATCGGCACCCCCAAAATGGTCACCGTGGGTCAGGACCCCAACATTGAACTGCTTTCCTACAGCGAAATAACGGAGGTAAGCGGATTTGTCGGCAATTTCAAAGTTACGGTACGGCGCAAATCCCGCTATGTTGAAAGCCACTGCACGGGATGCGGCGAGTGCGAAACGGTTTGTCCCGTCGAGTTTCCCAATGAGTGGGACGTGGGCACCAAGACCCGCAGGGCCATTTACCGGCCCTTTCCCCAGGCGGTTCCCATCACCTACTGCATCGACAAATATGATCGTGCTCCCTGCGTTGGAACCTGTCCAGCGGGTACCAGTGTGCAGGGCTATATCGCCCTGACGCGGGCCGGCAAATACGAGCAGGCGGTCAGGCTGATTATGGAGCGGCTGCCTCTTCCCGGGGTCCTGGGCCGTGTCTGTCCGGCACCGTGCGAAAAGGAATGCCGGCGGGCGGAGGTGGACGAAGCCGTGGCCATCCGGGAGTTGAAACGCTTTGCGGCGGACCGGGTGGATTTCGCCGGGCTGGTCCCGCCGGAAATAGAAAACCGCCCAGAACGCGTGGCGGTAGTGGGCTCCGGACCGGCGGGGCTGACGGTGGCCTATTACTTACGGCTGAAAGGATACGAGGTGGTTATTTTTGAAGCCCTGGAGGAGCCGGGCGGCATGCTCCGGGTGGGGATTCCGAAATACCGCCTGCCCCAAACGGCCCTGGATGCTGAAATCGATTTCCTGCTGCGCCACGGCATTCAGTTGAA
>CAZWGD010000022.1:0-12752 GCA_964633235.1 uncultured Desulfobacteraceae bacterium
CCTCAAAAGCAGGAAGCATCCGAGCCTGAGACGGTCTCCGACTCACGACGATCTATCCGCGTACGACCCGAACTGTCGCTGGCCTTTCCGGGAACGGATATGGCCGCCATTGAGGCTTTCAGCGCCGAAGAACGGGCCGAAAACAAGCGTGACGCCGGCTATTTGATTACGGCCTCATTTCTGGGACTCTACGGTGCATCATCTCCGCTGCCCACCTATTACACGGAAGATCTCCTGGAGGAGGCGGCGGAGGACATGTCCACGGCGCGGGACTTAATCGATATCATCAACGCGCCTTTTTATCATCTCCTGTATGCCGGCTGGCGCAAGTACCGGCTGGACATCAAAGTCATTGAGGAGCGGGATCCCCGCATCCTTGGACGCTTGTTTTCCCTTCTGGGCCTGGAAAATGAGACCATCCGCCGGGGTGTGGACAACGCCTATTCCCTGATCCGCTATATCGGCCTGTTTTCCCAACACCCCAGATCCGCCAAAGGCCTTGAAGCCTTGATCGCGGATGCCATGGCAGAGTCAAGGTTGAGCGTGGTGCCCTGCATTTCGAGGCGGGTTGCCATTCCGCAGGATCAGTTATGCCGCCTGGGCATCAGCGGCAACCATTTGGGGGTCGACTGCTATGCCGGCAGGGAAGTCAAGGACCGCATGGGAAAGTTTCGTATGCGTGTTGGGCCGCTGAACTGGGATGAATTTCATACCTGGCTGCCCGGCACCACCGGCTTTGAAAAACTAAGCGGTCTGATCCGGGTCTACCTGGATCAGCCCCTGGAGTGGGACCTTGAACTGGTCCTGATTCCAGGGGCGGTCGGAACAGCCGGGCTTGGAGATGACCGCGGCGCCCGGCTGGGATGGAACACCTGGGTTTTCAGCGATGAGGCAGCCGCCGGCGACGCCACTGCCGGAGAGCGACGCTTAACGGCCTTGATTCGACGCCCTTGAAGCCTGCCGGCAAGGCTGTTTTTAAGATGCAACAACACGTGGTTTTCAATCTTTACCCGAGAACAGGGAGGTTTTCATGATTTCAACAGATATCAAATCGCTTCTATCCCGCTTGAACCCTTACTGCACCAACGCCCTCCAGAATGCGGCCGGGTTGTGCGTGGCCAGAACCCATTACGAAGTGACCGTGGAGCATTTCCTGGCTAAGATTCTCGAGGACCCGCAGTCGGATTGGCCCATTGTTCTGCGCCAATTCGATTTAGACCCGGGACGGGTCCAAAAGGCGCTTGAAGAGACCCTGGAGGACTTCACCACGGGAAATGCCGCCCGTCCGGCCTTTTCGCCGCTGCTCATGGAGCTGTACCAGGATGCCTGGATTGTGTCCTCCATCGACCTGTCCGACCGCAGGATCCGCTCCGGAGCAGTGCTGTCGGCTTTCCTGGCCAAACCCACCCTGTTTGCCTCAGGCCGGTATGTGGATTTGATAAAAACCATCGGCCGTGAAGCCCTGATGAAAGATTTCTGGACCCTGGCCAAAACCTCCGTGGAACATGACACCGGCACAACGGCCGATGCCGGGTCCGGGACGGGTGCCGCACCGGGCGCGCCCGGAGGGGATAGCGCCCTGGACCGCTTTTGCGTGGACTTTACCGAGCGGGCCCGGGAGGGCAAGATCGACCCGGTTTTTGGAAGAGATGAAGAGATCCGCCAGATGGTGGATATTTTCGCGCGGCGGCGCAAGAACAACCCCATATGCGTAGGGGAGCCCGGGGTGGGCAAAACCGCCGTGGTGGAAGGCCTGGCCCTGAGGATTGCCCAGGACGACGTGCCTGACGTCATTAGGAATGTCACCCTGGTGGGTTTGGATATGGGATTGCTGGAGGCCGGCGCCGGCATCAAGGGTGAGTTTGAAAAGCGCCTCAAAGGGGTCATCGATGAGATCAAAGCCTCGGAAAAACCCATGATTCTCTTTATCGATGAAGCGCACACACTGGTGGGCGCCGGCGGTTCCGCCGGCGGCAGCGACGCGGCCAACCTCCTCAAACCGGCCCTGGCCCGGGGAGAGCTGCGCACGGCGGCCGCCACCACCTGGAGTGAATACAAAAAGTATTTTGAAAAGGATCCGGCCCTGGCCCGCCGGTTTCAACCGGTCAAATTGGAGGAGCCGTCCGTTGAGACCACCACCCTGATCTTACGCGGTTTGAAAGCCAATTACGAGAAGGCCCATAAGGTCATCGTGCGTGATGATGCCGTCCAGGCCGCCTCGGAACTGGCCGATCGGTATATTACCGGCCGCTTTCTGCCCGACAAGGCCATCGATCTGCTGGATACCAGCTCTGCGCGGGTTAAGATCAACCTGACGGCCAAGCCGGATGTGCTCGAAGATAAAGAGCGCGCCATCCAGGCCCTGGAGCGCGAAAAAACGGCCTTGGAACGGGACAAGTTAAACGGTGTGGCCATTGATGAGGAACAACTGGCCGAAACCCTGGAACAAATCGAATCCCTGGGCAATGCGGTGGTTGAACTCACCGAGCGCTGGAAACGGGAAAAAGAGGCCGCCCATAAGGCCATCAAACTGCGTGAAAAACTCTTTGCCCTGAGAGATATGGGGGCCTCCATCCCCGAGGCGGTTGCGGAACCATCGGAAGCGGAAGATGCTGAAGCGGCATCGGAGACCGCCGGGGAAGCCCCAACCGAAGAGGTGCCCGAAGAAGCGCCTACAGAGGAAGAACTCACGGCCCAAATCGATGCCGCCCTTGAGGACCTGGCCGAAATTCAGGGTGACAACCCCTTGATCCGCATTGAGGTCAATCCCGACATGGTGGCCAAGGTGGTTTCCGACTGGACCGGGATTCCCCTGGGCAAGGTCATGCGCGATCAGGCCAAAAACGTGCTTGAATTCGAAAACCGCATGCGCGAGCGCATCAAGGGACAGGACCATGCCCTGGATGCCATCACCCAGGTGGTCAAATCGGCCAAGTCCGGGCTCAAGGACCCGGCGCAGCCCCAGGGGGTATTCCTGCTGGTGGGACCCAGCGGCGTGGGCAAAACCGAAACCGCCCTTTCCATGGCCGATATTCTCTACGGCGGCGAACGCTCGGTGGTGACCATCAACATGAGCGAATTCCAGGAAAAGCATACCGTCAGCCGCCTGATCGGCTCACCACCCGGCTATGTGGGCTACGGCGAGGGGGGGATGCTGACCGAGGCGGTGCGCCAAAAGCCTTACTCCGTGGTCCTGCTGGACGAGGTGGAGAAGTCCCACCCCGAGGTGCTGAACCTGTTTTACCAGGTCTTCGACAAGGGCATGCTCTCCGACGGCGAAGGCCGGGATATCGACTTTAAAAACACGGTCATTCTGCTGACCAGCAACCTGGCTACCGATATCATCACCGAGATGACCCGGGAAGCGGAGCGGCCGCCCCAGGAGGCCGTCATGGGCGCAGTGCGTCCGATTCTATCCCAGCATTTCAAGCCGGCGCTTTTGGCGCGCATGAATGTCATCCCCTTCTACACCCTTAGAGGGGAGGCCCTGAAAGGTATCGTTAGACTCAAGATGGAAAAGCTGGCCAAACGCATGGCCCAGAACAACAAGATAAAGCTGGCCTATACCCCCGCGGTAGTCGATCAAATCACCGAACGCTGCACGGAAGTGGAAACCGGGGCCCGCAATATCGACTTTATCCTAAACGGCAAGGTCATGCCCCAGATGTCACAGGAAATCCTGGCCCACATGAGCGAAGGCGACATGCCCACCAGGATCGATCTGGATATCGACGAGGAGGGCTTATTCAAGATGGCATTCAGCAGCGAGGAAGCATAATTCATGGCTTTTCTTACCCAAAAAAAATTCGACTTCGTATCCCATGCCCTGCCGCCGGATACCTTCGGTGTGGTAAGGTTCGAGGGGGTTGAGGGACTGTCCACCTGCTATCGATTTGAGATCATGCTGGTGGCCTCCGATCCTGAAATCGATCTTTCCGCCGTACTCAAGCATCCGGCCACCTTCACCATCCTCCGGGAAGACGGCGACATTCCCTTCCACGGCATTATCTCCCAGTTCGAGCAGCTCCACGCCATGGATGAGTACGTGTTCTACCGGGCCATTTTATCCCCAAAGCTGTGGTGGCTTTCTTTGACCCATCACAACCAGATCTTCTTAGGGGAACCGGATGCCGAAGACAACACCATTCCCATGATCCTGGAAGCGGTCTTCAAGGACGGCGGCCTGACCACCAATGATTTTGAATTAAAGCTTTCAGGCGATTACCTCTCTTGGGAGTATATCTGCCAGTACGGGGAGAGCCATCTGAATTTCCTGTCCCGCTGGATGGAACGGGAGGGTATGTACTACTATTTCGAGCAGGACATCAATGCCGAAAAGGTCATCGTAACCGATACCAACCTGTCCCACCTGGAGATGGCCGAAGGTAAGACCATGTACTATTCACCGCCATCCGGGCTTGTGGAACCGTTCCGCGAGGAGGTGATGCATGCCTTTATCTGTAAGCAGACCCTGCTTCCCGGCAAGCTGCACGTCAAGGACTACAACTACCGCACCCCGTCCCTGGATCTCAGCGCCCAGGCCGAGGTCACCGACCACGGCCGGGGCGAGGTCCATATCTACGGAGAGCACTTCAGAACCCTCCAGGAGGGAAACACCCTGGCCGGGATTCGCGCCCAGGCGCTCTTGAGCCGCGAAAGACGGTTTTTCGGGGAGAGCACCATTCCCTATCTGCGGCCGGGATACCGCTTCGATCTGGAGGACCATTACCGCGAAGGCTTCAACCAGAAGTACCTGACCATTGAGCTGTCCCATGCTGGCAGCCAGACCGCCTACCTCACAGCCGGTGTTCAGCAGGGACTTTCCGAAGCCGAAGAGCGCTCCTACTACCGCAACAGCTTCGTAGCCATTCCCGCGGAGGTGCAGTACCGCCACCCCCAGGAGATCCAAAAGCCCCTTTTCAGCGGCACCGTCAATGCCCGGGTGGACGCGGAGGGCAGCGGCGAGTTCGCCGAGCTGGACGAGCACGGGCGTTACAAGGTCAAACTGCCCTTCGATCTGAGTGGCCGGGCCGGGGGCAAAGCTTCCAGCTGGCTGCGTATGGCCCAGCCCTACGCCGGTGAAAACCAGGGCATGCATTTTCCCCTGCATAAAAACACGGAAGTCCTGCTGACCTTTATCGAGGGGGATCCTGACCGGCCCATCATCGCCGCGGCGGTGCCCAACCCGGAAACCATCAGTCCGATCACCGGCGGCAACCAGTCGCGCTCGATTATTCAAACCGGTCCTGGACCGGGAACCGGGTCGGTGGGTGCCGAGTATAAGCTCGGCTCTGCAAACAACAACTTTGTCGAGTTCGAGGACGATGCCAACGCCTCCGGCGGCCAGTATGTTAAGATTTTTTCTCCCAACAAGGTCGAGGTTGTCGCCGGCGGAAGGTACAAACGGCGTGAGCTGGGGCCGTCCGAGGAGAGCGGCCACGATAAGTACAAGTATGACAACACCGGTGCCCAATTTACTACTACGGAGGCAAATGACGAAACCGATGATTTATATAATACATTTTTCCAGTTCGCACCGAGCAATGTCTACGGCTATGATGAAAAAGCCGAGTTGGACGAAAGCACCGCCACACCTCCGGCCGGGTTTCCGGAAGAGTACATCGAGGCGCCGATACCGGACCCGGCCTCTGATTTTGAAACCTACCATGCAGCTGCCGAATCAGATACGGCCAAGACAACCGGACCTTCGGATGATGAAAGTAAGGAGAATTTACGAGACTTGGTTGCCGTAACCCCCGCCTGGGAGGATTATTGGCGTTACTGGGTCATGATAAATAAATCCAACGCCAAGGGATATCAGAACGTTAAATTTTATTATCCCGAAGCCCAGGACGACGGGACCTTTCATGAAAATTCCGGCAAGCCGTGGTACCTGAGCTATGTGCCCCCAGCCGACACAACGACCTGGGACAGCCATTGCCTGACCAAATGGGACGCGTGGGTGACTGAAAAAACAGCGGACTGGAAAAAATGGCAACCCCATGTTGTCCGGGGCCATGTGCGGGTTTCCCACCGGGACACCTTCAATATCCAGGAGGGCCACATCTACGATTTCGGCGGCTACTGGGTGTACAACCTGGGAAACTGCTACATAGAGGACCACCTGGATCAAAACGCGGAGTTAAACGCAATCTATCCAGACGATCTGCTGGATGCGGGCGGACCGCACTGGACCAAAGTGGAATGGGACAAGATCAGGGGGAGTACGGATGTTGACAGCAGGCCGACGGTGGGCAACGTAGATATCGGGAGTGCCGGCGACTGGGACAACAGCTCCGGAAGCACCAATGTATGGGTAAACAAACGCTTCGGCAGGTCTTACACCTATCAGGAGGTGGACTCCATCGAGATAACCAAGGGCAGTTCCGTGAATGTCCTGCATGGCGGGGGAGATCATGTGGATATCATGATCCGGGATGGAGGAAATTATAAATCATGGTCCTGGCTGGCCCCGGACCTTTCGACTAAAAAAGAAAAAAAATGGACCTCTAAGGGAAATTTGTTTTACGATTACGATTATGCTAATGGGATCGCCACGACAGAAGAATGGAATTGGGCCGTTTATCGTGGTACTGATTCTAGTAAAAAAGAAACATCTTCTACAGAATTAAAAAAGCTCTCCAAAAAAGTAGTAGACTACTATGAAGGCACGGCCAGTACACACACCCATTGCAGGGACACGGGGGCTATACTTGCATTCAGCAGCAAGCATCAGGGGGCCAATTCAACCCATAGTTTCGACTTTAACTGGGCCAATACGGCGAAAGCATCCTTTACTTTTGCGTCAGGGGCTTATTTTTCATTCAACGCTGCCATCAAGGTCGGGATAAGTGTCGATTTGGCACTAGCGGCTTCCTACTCATTTAACCTGGCACCAACGATAAAAATAAACACTACCCTTGGACTTTCTCTTGACGTTAAGACCGGTGCGGGTTACGGCCTCGAACTGGACTGGAGGGTCGGCGGAACAACCAAAATCAATCCGGCTGGAGGTTTAAAATTTCATGGTATGGGAGTTACGGGCCGAAAAAAGGCCCTATTAGACGCCCAAAAGGCCACCGCCAAGGCAAAGAGCATCGATGCGAATATAGAAAGTACGAATATTGCCTTGCTGAAAGTCATTGCCGCACTTCATCAAAATGATATTACGGTGTTTGGTTAAATATATCCACAATTCCAGCAGATACTATTATGAGTACGATATTCAAACCTTTTCAACTGCATTTTTGCCATTCCGTCCTGGAGCAGGGTAGAAAATTCCATTTTACCGCATCGGCGACTTTAGGCATAAATCTCCAGACAGGCGAGGCACTTCAGAAATTTGATTACTTGAAAGACGCTTTTGCGTGTATGGGGGAGAACCCTTTACCTGATATGGGGATGCCCAAACCCGGAGGAGAGTTCCTGGTGTCCGGAAATTTCTTCTCACCCGGCATGCGGGAAGTCACCAACGGGATGGTGCAGGTTAGGCTTGGTGGGCTGAGGAAAGAACTCCTTGTTTCCGGAACACGCCAGTGGCGTCAGGGTTTCGCTACCAACCCCGACCCTTTCAACTTTATGCCTATTGACTATGCCTATGCCTTTGGCGGAGAGGGGTATCAGAAAAACCCCGATGGCATCGGATACAAAGATGGGCTGTTGCCATGCATTGAAAGCCCCACTGAAATCGTTCTGTCTCCAAAAGACCGGCCCGACCCCGCGGGGTTTTCTGTGATAAATCCCATGTGGCCTCAACGAATGCGCTTCCAGGGCACGTATAATAAGAAGCATTTAAAAAAGTATTTTCCCGGTTATCCGGAGGATCACGACTGGAAATACTTCCTCTGTGCTCCCGAAGACCAATGGGTCGAAGGTTATTTCCGGGGAGATGAAACCTTTGAGATACACAACATGCATCCGGATATTCCCAAAATTCAAGGTAACCTGCCCGGTCTGCAGGTACGCTGTTTTCTAATGCATACCTTAAACGGCGCTGAACCCGAGTTTGCCGAGCTCCCCATGGATCTTGACACCATATGGTTCTTTCCTGAAAAAATGCTGGCGCTCCTGATATGGCGGGGGATAGCGGAAGTCATCGATGATGAGGCCGAAGAAATTGCTCATGTGCTCTTGGCCTATGAAGACCGGAATCAAAAACCCCGTGACCTTGAGTATTATCACAGTGCTTTTGAGAAACGGGTTGACAGCGACGATACATTGCTGAGCAACCTCAGTACCGAGGACCTGATACCCATCGGTGCGAAATGCACCATGGAAGTGCTGCAAGAAAGAGCCTTTGCCGGTGACAAGGAAAGCGCATTTGCCAAAAATATGGATGCCAAGGCGGACGCGGCCAAAAAAATGGTCAATGAAAAAATTAAGGAAGCCTTCCAGCAGGTGGATAAGAATTTGGGGAATATTGATGTCCCGGATGACATCTGGGAGCATATTCCCGATGATTCGAAGGCCTACATACCTAAAAAGGGTGGGCTTGACCCCAGAAAGCAGATGAGCGCAAAACCTGATCCGGAAATGAAAGCTTTGAATCGGGCGCTTGAAACCATTATGCCTGGTATCACCGCCGGTGATCCAAAAAAACTAGATTTGAAGAACTTCTCCTTTGACAAGATCGACCTGATTATGGAGACGATTGAAAAATTTGCGGATAAGAAGCGGAAAGCGGCCATGGAACAGGCAAAAAAGGAGGCTGAAAAGACAAAGGCCCAGATCGAAAAGCAGATCGATGATCTTTACCAAAGAATAAATGATGCAAAAAAAACGGGCGGATCTGAACCTGGAAAGGAATTACAAGCCCTGGAAGAGGTGAAGGCACAACTTGAAGAGAATATGAAGCTTCTGGATGAGACGGACGCTGAAGATACCCCTATGGTACCGTTGCCCCGCCTTGATACGGAGGAGATCAAGGCCCAGCTCTCGCAGGTTGATCCCCAGATGATGGATGCCATGCAGCACCTGCAGACCATGAAGGCATTGGGGCTTGAAGATCAAGGCACCCAGGATTTCGAAAAGCAAATTTTGGAAACGATGGAAACATCTGCTAAACAGGTAGAAGAGGGACTTCAAGAGGCAGAAGCCGGGTTTAAAGAGGGTTATTTCATGAGCGCCCATTTCATGAAGGAAGGCCTCTCACCGCATACAGAATCGGTGGAGAGTGTGGCCGAACGCCTGTTGAAGGCCATTGCGGCGGGGGAGGACGTTTCCAATGGGGATTGGGCATGCGTGGATCTTTCTGATCAAAACCTTGACGGCATAGACTTTTCCGGTGCATTCCTCGAGCAGGTGAATTTTAAGGGTGCCAGTATTAAAGGGGCCAACCTCAGCGGATCTATCATGGCACGAGCCAATCTGGAGAACGCGGACCTTTCCGGTGCCGACCTTACAGAGGCCAACGTGGGCGGTGTCAATGCCCAACAGGCCAATTTTTCAGACGCAAACCTTAAAGGCGCCAAGCTTTCCAAGGGGAATTTCACCGGTGCGAACTTTACCCGTGCGGAACTTGAGGAAGTGGAATCCTTGCAGGTTGTTGTCAAGAGTACAAACTTTGCAGAAGCTCATATGCCGTCCATTAAATTTCTTGAGTCCGAGCTGAAAGGCACGGTGTTTCCAAAGGCCGACTTGAGTGCGGCCGTATTTTACAACAGTGATATAACCGATGGGGTTTTTATGGAAGCCATTATGCCCCACTGCATCTTTGCGGATGTTCGTCTTGAAAACGTCTCTTTTGACGGTGCAGACTTGTCCGGTACCTGTTTTGTGGCTACGGATCCGCAAAAGTCATGGATGAATAATGTACGGTTCAGAAACACGAATCTGACCCGGGGCAATCTCCAAGGCATGGAGATGCGGGGTGCGGACCTCCATAGAGCCACGTTGGAAAGCGCCAATTTCGCCGGTGCCGATCTATACGGAGCCGATCTTTCCCGTTCCTATGCGAAGAACGCCCAGTTCAGAAAGGCCCGGCTGACCGACGCCCGGCTGGATGACATTAATCTTATGGAAGGATCCCTGGCCAAGGCGGACATTGTCAATGCATCTCTTGCGGGTGGAAATCTGTATGCGGTCGATTTTCTAAGGACCCTCATCGAGAATACCGATTTAAGGGACAGCAACACTGAAGCCACAATGCTTGAAGATTAGAGTCCGATACACCGCTTAAACAATAAAGGCTCATGACGGCTGATCCGGAAGGGGTGAATGCACTTAATTAATGTTCAGTAGCGAGGAGGCATAACATCATGACTTTTCTTACCCAGAAAAAGTTTGACTTTGTGTCCCACGCCTTGCCGCAGGACACTTTTGGCGTAGTGAGGTTCGAAGGTGTTGAGGGATTGTCCATGTGTTACCGCTTCGAGATCATGCTGGTGGCGTCCGATCCCGAAATCGACCTTGCCTCCGTGCTGGAACATCCAGCGATCTTCACCATTCTCCGGGATGAAGGTGACATACCCTTCCACGGTATTATCTCCGAATTCGAGCAGCTTCACGCCATGGATGAGTACGTGTTCTACCGGGCCATTCTATCCCCAAAGCTATGGTGGCTTTCTTTGACCCATCACAACCAGATTTTCCTGGGAGAACCGCATGACGAAGATAATACCATTCCCATCATCCTTGAGGCGGTCTTTAAGGACGGCGGGCTGACCAGTGACGATTTTGATTTAACAAAACTCATGGCCGAGTATCCACATTGGGAGTATGTCTGCCAGTATGGTGTGAGCCATCTCAATTTTTTGTCCCGCTGGATGGAACGGGAGGGTATGTACTACTATTTCGAGCAGGACACCAATGCCGAAAAGGTCATCGTAACCGATACAAACCTGTCCCACCTGGAGATGACCGAGGGCAAGACCATGTACTATTCGCCGCCTTCGGGTCTTACCGAGCCTTTTCGGGAAGAGGTAATCCATGCCTTTACCTGCAAACAAACCCTGCTTCCCGGCAAGCTGCACGTCAAGGACTACAACTACCGCACCCCGTCCCTGGACCTTACCGCTCAAGCCGAGGTGACGGACCGGGGCAGGGGAGAGGTCCATATTTACGGCGAGCACTTCAGGACCCTTCAGGAAGGAAACACCCTGGCCGGTATCCGTGCCCAGGTGTTATTAAGCCGGCAGAAGCGGTTCAGGGGGGAGAGCACCATTCCCTACCTGCGTCCGGGGTACCAATTTGGGCTGGAAGACCATTACCGTGAGGACTTCAACCAGAAGTACCTGACCATCGAGCTGACCCACGCAGGGAGCCAGGCCGCCTACCTTACAGCCGGGGTCCAGCGGGGGCTCTCGGAGGTTGAAGAGCGCCCCTACTACCGCAACAGCTTTGTGGCCATCCCCGCAGATGTGCAGTACCGCCACCCCCAGGAGACTCAAAAGCCTGTATTCAGCGGCACCATCAATGCCCGGGTGGACGCGGAGGGCAGTGGCGAGTTCGCCGAACTGGACGAGCAGGGACGCTACAAGATCAAACTGCCCTTTGATCTCAGCGGCCGGCCCGGGGGCAAAGCCTCCCACTGGCTGCGCATGGCCCAGCCCTATGCCGGCGAAAACCAGGGCATGCATTTCCCCCTGCACAAAAACACGGAAGTCCTGCTGACCTTTATCGAGGGAGACCCGGACCGGCCCATCATCGCCGCGGCGGTGCCCAACCCGGAAACGCCAAGCCCGATAACCGGTGCCAACAATTCACGCTCGATTATCCAAACCGGCCCGGGACCGGAAACCGGGTCAGCCGGGGCCGAGTATGCGCGCACCACCGCTCCTGGCGTTATTCGTAATAACTATATCGAATTTGAAGACAAAAAGCCTGAATATATAAAGATCCACTCTCCCCACAAGGTCGAAACCTTTGCCGGTGGAAAGTACAAAAGGCGGGAACTGGGGCCCTCCGAGGAGAGCGGTCATGATAGAATTAAGTATGATGGCACTGTTTTTTCCGATAAAAAGAAGAAAAGGGATAAAGCTATTTCGTGGGCCGATGGCGAGACCGATAAATTATACGATAAATTTTTCCAGTTTGCGCCGAGCAATGTTCATGGATATGATGAAAAAACCGAATTGAACAAAAGTAACGACTCGCCTCCAACCGGATTCCCGGAAGAGTACATCGAGGCGCCGATACCGGATCCAGCCTCTGATTTTACTACCTACTTGGAAAGTGCCGAATCATCCACGGCAAAGACCACCGGACCCTCAGATAATGAAAGCGAGGAATCTTTAGAAGATCTAGTCACTGAAACCGGCGCCTGGGAGGATTACTGGCGGTATTGGGTGGTGCAAAACCATCAAAACGCCAAAGGCTACGAGGGTGTTAAATATTATTATCCTGAACCGCAAACGCCAGGTAGTGATGACTACAAAGAAATCAGCGAGCCGTGGTATCTGACCTATATGCCACCGACACAAGCTAATATCACGGCCTGGGACAGCCACTGTCAGACCAAGTGGAACGATTGGGTGGCTGAAAAAACAGCGGACTGGAAAAAATGGCAACCCCATGTTGTCCGGGGCCATGTCCGGGTTTCCCACCGGGATACCTTCAATATGCAGGAGGGGCATATCTACGATTTCGGAGGGTATTGGGTTTATAACCTGGGGAATTGTTATATCGAGAATTACATGTGTCAAAACCCGGAACTGAATAGCCAACCGGGAACATATGATATGTTAGATGTCGGAGGGCCGAACTGGGCAGCGTGGAAAACGGTTGGAGCAAGCAATAGCAAAAATGAATTAAAA
>CAZWGD010000023.1:0-7923 GCA_964633235.1 uncultured Desulfobacteraceae bacterium
ATTGGTAATGTCAGCAATCGCATATAAACCGCTGGATCGCTGGAGTCGAGAGCTGCAGTGGGGAGACAGTCTTCTTGGCGTTTATGACACCCCTTTCCATAATATCGCCATAGCCAAAGGGGCGGACCTGATTATCTGCTATAATCCCTTTCGGCCCTTCAACCTGGATTCATACGCCCGTAAGCACCCTAGCAGGCAGAAGCGGATACGCATTGCCGAGGACGGGATTTATGCCGTGTTGAACCAGGTGATCCGCACCCTGCTGCATACCCGGCTGATGAATGGAATGAAATTATATGAAAAAAATCCAGAATTCAAAGGTGATATCATCCTTGTGGAACCCACGGAGTATGATGCCGCTTTTTTTGATATGAATCCCTTGGCTTTCTGGGATCGGCGCAAGGCCGCCCAACGGGGGTATCAATCCGTTCGTGATTCCATCAGCCGTCATTTTACATCTCTGGAAAGCCTGTTAGCGTCTCACGGGATTCGGGTAAATCCGGATTTTGCCGTATCCCCGGACGGCGTCGGAAAGCGGCAAAACACCAGGGCTTCAACCGCCATCAATGCCGCGGCATGATCTCATGGCTGTTGCGGTTCGGGGCTTGGGTCTTGCGGTTGGTGGATGCTGCAATAATCCGATCCCGCCCGGGCCCGTTTCTTGCAGCGGTCGCCGGTTTTGGTCAGGGACCGGCACCTGGATTCCTGATAACGGTCGTGGAGCACCAACGGCTCTTCATATAGCTTGCCGGACTGCACCAGATCCAATAGGTGGTTGAACTCCGCTTCAAACCCCTCCAGGAGGGCTTCCGGGTCGGGCATGCGGTGGCTGTCCGCCGCCACCCCCACGGTAACCTTGCCGTCATAGGAAAGAATGCTGATCCCCAAACCCACCATGCCGGATCTGGGGACCCAGAACATCATATTGGAGATCTTCCGTCCCGCGAAATAAAGGGGAGCGCGGGGTCCGGGTACGTTGGTCAAGACCCCCGACACCTTGTTGCCGAAGATTTGGGCACCGCGCTTGGCCAGGTGAGACGGGAGGTTGCCCAGCAGGTTCAGGAGTCCGAAACCCACGTAGGCATCCGGCCCGTTTTTAAGAAGATCCATGCGACGTTTCACCTCCTTAAGACGCAGCACAGGGTCTTCGATGTACACCGGCAAAGAAAGAAAGACGAGACTGAAACGGTTGCCCAGTTCGAATTCAGTGCCCGGTTTGCGGATGTTCACCGGCACGGTCACGCGCAGATCGAGCTCATTTACGCGCACATGACGGGAACTCAGATAGCGTCGCATGGCTCCAGTCACCGTGGCGATGAGCACATCGTTCAAAGTGGTAGTGCTGATAGCCCGCCCGATGGTTTTTATACGCTCCAGAGGCATAGGCTCCGTCCAGGCTACCGACTTGTGGACCCCCAGTTTACCTTTGAATGGCGTGTCAGGGTCCGCCGGGGGAATGGTCAGCCGGGACAGTACCGAGGCCGCATCGGCGGCCAATCCACCGGCGGTTTGGGATAATGACATCAGATGGGCCGGGTTGGAGACGGATTCGAGCACATGTTCCAAGGCTTTCAGCCCCAGATTTTGGGACGATTTTTTCAGATCTTCGATCTTCTTACGCATCGATTTCAGGGGTATGAGGGTATCGATGGACGGCGGCCTTTTTTTCCTGTCCGGCGGATCCGAGGTGGGGCAGGGCGTTTCGGGGTCCGTGTCGGCCATGGACAGCAGTACATGAATCAGGGCGATCCCATCGGCAATGCAGTGGTGGATCCTGAAAAAGAGGACGCACCCGCCTCCGTAATTCTCGATCAAATGCACCTTCCAGAGCGGTTTGGCCGGATCGAGGGGAGTCGTCATCAGGTTGGAAATGGTTTCCTGGAGCTCCGGCTTTCCGCCGGGGGGCGGCAAGGCTATGCGCTGTAGATGGGAGCGGATATCATAGTTTTTATCCGCTTTCCAGCGGGGCGATCCGATGTTGAAGGCCGGTTTTTGCACCCGCATTTTGAAACGCGGAAATGAGGTTAAACGTGCTTCGATAGTGGCCCTCAAGCGCGCAAAATCAATGGGTGCTTCAAATTCCATAAACGCCGTGATCACCATCAGGTTCGTCGGTTCATCCATGCAGAGCCAAAAATTGTCGGCTTTACTCAATGGTTCACTCATCTATTCCCCCTTGGATGTATTTTACCAGCCAGTAGCATAAGATATTTATCCGGGCAATACTATTCCCAAAACCACCCTGGATAACTGCCGTTTGATTTTGAGTCAGCACCAACGCTCCGCGGCAATGCATTTCTTTTTTCAACCGTCTGAAACTTGTGCCTGGGTACTGCAAACAGGTCAGCCGATAGAAAAGAGGTATGCATCCCTACCAGACTTCATTCTTCCAAATGCAGTTTCCTGCAAAACCAGTGGCGGCAGGGAAATCCAGGGGATGAGAACTGAAGCTGTCCGGGGAAGGGTTAAAAAATTGAGGGGGGCGCCTTGACAAATATGACGCGATGCATCATATTTGTGGAAAATGACGCGTTGCGTTATAGGCGGTATCGGCCCGTTTTGGACCACACGGGCGTATCAACCTTTATGTAAAAGGAGAGAGCAAAATGGCCAGGAAAAAAACAGCGCAAAAGGCACACCGGTCGGATCAGTTGGAAACCGTCAAGACCCTTATGGACCTGAAGGTCTCCCTGCAGGAACGCATTGAAGCATACAACCAAAAGATCATCGAGGCGCCCCTCACCTCCGGAAAAGAGCTCTTTGATGATTTTAAAACAGATCCGGCGGATACTGTGACGACACTTATGGCTGATGGAAGGGACCGTTTGCGGAATCTGGGAAAAGAAAGCTGGGAAAGCCTTCTTACCTTTCTGGATGATGGCAAGGAGGCGGCCAAAAAGATCGTCAGCGATCCCGGCAAGTTTATCCAGGAAAAGGTCGACACGAGCAGTGCCTATGCCGAAGACAAGAAAAAGCGGACCCGTAAGCAGATCGATACGGCGGTTGATGAGGCCCAACGCTTTTACAGCGGTCTAAAGAAGGATGCGGACAAACTCCTCGACAGGTATGCCAAAAATCGCCAGGAATACCGGGAACAGATTCTCATGCTGGAAAGCTTCGAAAAAAAGATCACCAACCGGGTGAGAGGCATGCTAAAAAAAATGGATCTCCCGGACAGGGGGGATATTGAGAAACTGGCCGTCGCACTGGAAGCCATGAATAACAAGGTTGACAACCTCAAAGGTTCGACCGCCTCCACACCGCTGGATTTGACAAATACTAATTGACGCTTACCTTTTAGCCTAATTAGCAATTTCAAGCTAGTGAATGAATCCATGGTGATGGGACATGATCAGCCCTGGGGCGGTGTATTCATCAGCCCCGGGGTGAAATGCAGGGTGCATTTGCGTTAGGGGACAAGCCGACCGCTCACCGGATTCATACCTTAAAATGGATGTAAAAAAAATATGAACCTCCAATCAACAAAAGCCGCATGCTTCCCCCTGGGGGCTTTGTGGCCGATGGTGAAGAGAGAGCCTAAACGGACGGCGATGCTGATCGCGGTGAGTGTATGCGCCTTGACGACCGCCGCTTACCTCCATAGAGGCGTTACCCCTGAACCGTCCTATACGGGAAACCGCCTGCGGGTTGTCATCGACAGCAATCCGGATCTATACGCTCGCCATGAATACCATGTCGCTTCCACCCAAACGGACAGCCTGGGAATTTACATGGGCTTGAATACTCCCCGTCTGCTGCCCGCCGACGTCTTGGGGAATGCTGTTATAGAAGTTACGCAGGCTGAAGCAGTCTCTTATCCCAAGGGTGAAGTGGCCGAACGAATGTTCGATCCCATCGTCATGAAGGCCGCCAATCAACACAAGGTTGACCCTGCGCTGATCAAGGCCATCATTTTCGCGGAATCGGGGTACAATGCCCTGGCTGTTTCCAAAAAGGGCGCCCGGGGCCTCATGCAGTTAATGCCCAAAACCGCCGAGTCCCTGGGCGTGGAGGACTGCTTTAATCCGGAACAGAATATTTTCGGCGGCGTCAAGTATTTAAAAAAGCTGATCACCTATTTCAATGGAGATATAACCCTGGCCGTGGCCGCCTACAATTCAGGGCTCAAAACAGTTCGAAAACATCAGGGGGTCCCGCCGATTAAAGCCACCCGGCACTATCTCGCCAAGGTCATGAAGTATTACCAAATTTATAAAGACAGGATGGCGCGGG
Organism: uncultured Desulfobacteraceae bacterium; assembly: GCA_964633235.1. Lineage (GTDB taxonomy): Bacteria > Desulfobacterota > Desulfobacteria > Desulfobacterales > CAZWGD01 > CAZWGD01. The sequence continues at coordinate 4,234 of CAZWGD010000023.1, forward strand.
CATGACGCATATCCGACCCCGAACCTGTTTATAGGCGCCTCCTGGTCCATGCGCTACCGGAGCATACACCACAAGCTGCGCAAGCTTCTCACCCCCCCCACGAGCGTGGCGGTGAATACCTTTGGATTTATGCTCGAATTTCTCATGGAACTGCCCTTTCTGATCATATTTTTGTGTAAAACAGGGATGTCTAAAACCGGGATTAAAAAAGGGAAGTAGCCCATCTTTATCCCATTCTGATCCGGTTCCGACCCGGTTCTGATCGGGGGACAATCAGTCGGAGACGTCTTTTTTGCGGGCCTTCAGGGCCAAGGCTCTCACCTGCTTGATATCCTCGTCACTGAAAATGCCGTTTACCCCGGATATGGCGGCCAGTTTCATGCCGTGCTTGAGCCCCATGCGGTATATATCTCTTACCCGCTCCCACTCAATTTCACGGCCGATGGTAAAGTTTTCAAAACGTCCCTCCAAGGCCAGAACTATGGTTTCCGCGAGGCAGGCATAGGCTACCCCGTGGGGAAGGCCGATGTTTCTCATCTCCGGCCGGCCTGGAAGCAAAATTTCCCCGGATTCAATGACCAGCACATCGGGGCGTTTGGCCACATCCTCCGGAGACAGATCCAACGGCCGGGCTACATCGGTGATCACGCATCCGGGCTTTACCCTGGTGATATCGAGGATCTTTTTCCCGGCACCGGAGGTGGCGGTGACGATCACATCCATTTCCCCCAGATCCTTGTCCGCCCGGGTGGAAATGTGAAGCTTGACATCCGGGGTTTCCCGTAGGATGGATTCCTTCAGGGCCAGCAGCTTGGCCATATTGCGACCCTTCATATAGACCTCATCAAAGGCCTTGGCCAGCAGGCGGCAGCAGACCGATCCGATGGCGCCGGTGGCGCCTAGAACCATTGTCTTGCCGCCTATTTTTTTGCCCTTGGGAATGCGGATCAACCCCATCCTGCGTACGGCGTCCGCGGCGGCCCACAGCGCGGCGGAAGCGCTGTAGCTGTTGCCGGTGGTAATCGGGATATGGGCCTGTTTGGCCACGGTGACGCCCGCGTCTCCCACCACCTTGGTAAAAGCGCCCAGCCCCATGATTTGAGCCCCCATACGCTTGGCCATCTTGGCCGCCGCCAGCAGCCGGCTATAGGTGAATTCGGGGCGGTGGGACAGCATTTGCTTGGGCGTACCCCCCACCGATATCAGCCATCCCTCGGCTTCCACACCAGTGGATGACTGAATACCGGTGATCTTGGAATAGACCCACGGCGGTGCATAGGCGACCACTTTTTCCACGATGTCCATGAACTTGGGGGGCGCCAGCTGGGACATGAAATCCAGGGATTTTTCCATCTTGAAAGATTCTTGGGAGAGGGGATGGATGACAAAGGCAAACCGGTTGACCCGCTTGGTGGTGCCCGAAGGGTAAACGATCCTGGGATCCATGCGCTGTTCGCTGATGATCTCCAGCATGTCGTCATCGCCGACATCCTGGGGGGCCTTGTCCAGGGCGGCCATGATGACCGCTTCCAGCACGCTGAGTCCCACCACCCGCTCCAGGACCTTCGGGGTGGCGTCGATAATCACATCCACGCCATGCGCTTTCAAGAAGTCCACCCGATCGTCGTACGCCGTGGCGGTAATGATGGTTTTACCGCCCAACTCCTCGAGGGTGGCATTTTGCAGAAATCTATAGAAGTTATAGTAGGGCACGACAATGATATTGGCCTTTTGCATGGCCCTGAGCAGGATATAATCGTTCCACTTCTGGATGGGGGTCACCAGGGAGGACAGGGTTTTGGACGGCACCCAGTTCAGGACCTCATGGATTCCCTGTGCGTAGCGCTCCATGTCGGTGATGGCGTTGATAAATTTGGGGATGTCGTGCTGATAGATGGGATCGGCAAAGGTAAGATTGTCCGTAAATTCGGCCATCACTTGGGCAATCTTGAAATGGGACAAACCGTTTAGAAAAAGGACGTTGGCATTATTGAAATAGTTGCTGAATTTGAATTGAATATGGCGCAATGACCATTCGTACGCCACCTTGCGCAGGCGGTTTCCCAGGGTGACCGGGGTGTCGACCTGAGATGCCAGCCGCTCAAAGGGGTTCGTGTGGGCTGTCAAGGACCATTTGGGGGTGATATCGCCGGGAAGCTCGATGCCGCCGATGGCGAAGATGTCGGCCCGGTCATCCCACTTTTTTATCAACTCGGCGGCGCTTTCGATATCACCGTCGGTTCCCAGGCGACGGATGTAAAAATCCTGGCCCAAAAATTCGGTTTCAAATTCATAATCATCCTTGGCGGGTCCCAGGCTGATGCTGATTATTTTTTTCACGATATCCTCCTGTTATCTTTTCCCCGGTACTGTTAAAAGCACTCCCACAGAACATAAATGGCCTGCCGTAGTCGATGGTCATGCTGCCGGATACTGGATTTATCTATCCATCATTGCCTAGAGCGTCAGCAGGACAGCTCTGCCTGGCATCTTCCAGGGCATCAATTTCGGCTTTGGATGCCGGCTGGGAAAAAACATAGTTATGGCTGAATTTCAGGGATGCGTCCTCATCGGCCCTGATGTTCTGCGGGGCGATTTCTGCACAGAGCCTGCAGCCGATACAGTTTTTATCTACGTAGTAGGGACCGGAGACGTTTATCGAAAATTTGGTGGTTATATTCGCCATTGGTTATGGTTTTCACTGAACCCTGAAGGCGGAACTCGAAACCGATCAATGAGATGGCTGCCCTTCGTTCCTCCTCCTGCGGATCAATGGTCCTCCGCTAAAGCACAAGCCGCTCCAGTCCCCTGGCCTTCAGAAATTTGGGATAAAGTTCGTAGGCCGGCTTCAGGATGGGCAGCAGTTTGATCGTCTTGGGGACATTACCCTTGGCCACCACCTGGCGCCGGGTCAGGGCGGTAACCAGGTTGGCCTTACCGTGCCAGAACAGGTGGGCGAAGTCGGCGTTCATGGTCATGGTCACCTCGGGCCGGCCCTCGGATTCACCCCGTTTGATCTTCAATGTCTTGCCCCGGGCATCGATAGTGATGATGGCCGCCGGATCTTTGTAGATAAACCGGATGCACAGATCAGTAGCGAGCAGCTTGGGTCCGATGTCGGGATTGTCAGCCAGCTCGCTATAAAAATCTCCCAGAATATCGTAGAGCATCTCAGCATCCGTGAACACATTTGTGAGACCCTTTCGGCCGCGGTATTGAGATGGGGGTGCCAGGTCCGAGGCGGATACGGGCAAGGGGTTCAATTTGGCGGCATAGAGTTTTTCCACAATTTTCTCCACGGCCTCCCGGGTAGGCTCCACCGGGTTGTAGAGCATGGAGCCGTCTTCCAGGGCGGTGTGGATAAGCTGGTCCATTTTGGCAAGATTATCGTCGATACCCGCGTCTCGCAGGTTCAGCGGCATCCCGGTCAGGTGGGCCAGTTGCCGGATCAGGGTACGCACCTTTTCCACGGCGGCCGCAGCGGCCTGCCGGCGGACCCATTGGTCCAGAAACAGGAGACTACCGAGGGCGTTTTTGGCCATTCCCCTGGCCTTGAAGGACTGGGTATCGATCCAGTTTTTGACCATCTCCGCGGGACCCGTGAGGTTTTTAAAAAGCCCGAGCCCGCCGGCCTCCAGCAGGCTCCGCCCCTGTTCGATTATTTGGGGGAAGGTGATTCCCAGGGCCGTG
>CAZWGD010000023.1:7933-12307 GCA_964633235.1 uncultured Desulfobacteraceae bacterium
GGCAAAGCGTTCTTCCCTGGCTTCCAGGTTGTACTCCATGACCTCGGGCAGCACCAGGGCGTTGGCCAGGCCGTGGGGGATATGGTACACCCCCCCAAGGGCATGGGAGATCCCATGGGCCATGCCGACCATAGAGTGGGAGAAGGCCACACCGGCTAAAAAACTGCCCACCAGCATCCCCCCCCGCGCCTCGAGGTCGTCCGGGTGGGCGCAGGCTCTCAGGAGATAGGCGCTGATCAAGCGAACGGCATGCAGACAAAGGGCATCCGAAGCGGGTGACCACTCCTTATCGACGTAAGCCTCTATGGCATGGGTGAGGGCGTCCATGCCGGTGGAGGCGGTCAATTTCGGGGGCATGGACACGGTAACTTCCGGATCCAGAATGGCCATTTTCGGCAGGAATTGTTCTTCGGCAAAGGGTAGTTTGACATCATTATCAGGATCGGCAATCACCGCCACCTTGGTGACTTCCGAACCGGTGCCGGCCGTGGTGGGTATAAACACGGCCGGCAGCAGGGCTTCGCCGGGATCCAGTAGATTGGCCACCTTGGCCGTGTCGATCACACTGCCCCCCCCGATGGCAATGATCATGTCGCAGTTGTGCTTTTTGGTCAGCCCGGCGCACTGTTTTACGGTTGACACGGTGGAGTTGGGGGGGATCTTGTCAAAGGTACACACGATCTCGATATCGGTGGACGCGAATCCCCGGAGGACCTTGTCTACGGGGCCCGCTTTAACCAGGATTTCATCGGTCACCAGGACGGCCCTGCGCGGGCCGAACTGTTTTACCGAACCGGCAATGTTTTCCAGAATACCCACGCCGTAAACCAGTTTTGTGGGCAAGGTGAACTCGAAATAATCCGGCAGCATGGCGGCTCCTTTGGCAGTCATGTTAAAAGAAAAAACGGTTTATAGGGTTCGGCGGTCAGTAAAGCAAATGTTCGCCGTAGGGGCAAGATGATATTCAAAAATTAGTTGAGAAGCCATACAAAATCGATTATATGACCCTTGCCAAAGGTCAGTTATTTAAAAGGAGGCTTGCTGAAAAATGGTCGAGGACTGTATTTTTTGCAGTATTGTTAATGGCCGGACATCCACTGAGTTCTTATATGAAGATGATACCGTGGTGGCCTTCAACGATATCAATCCCCATTCACCGGTTCATATCCTGATTGTTCCCAAAAAACACATCAGGAGCGTCAACGACCTCACCGACGAGGATGAGGCCATCATCGCGAAAACGATCTTGATCGGTAAAAAAATGGCCCGCAAAGCTGGGGTCTCGGCTTCGGGATACAAACTGGTATTCAACGTGGAGAAGGGTGGGGGGCAGGTTATTTTTCATCTGCACCTGCACCTCCTGGGGGGTTGGAAGAGCGGGTACCAGAGCATTCAGGGATAGGGTTCCAGCGTTTGGATCTAGGCGTCTGGATCTAAGAGCCCAGATCTATTCCTAGATCTATTCCTAGATCTATTCAATGGTCTGCTCCTGGATATTCCCGGGCTGCTCCGGATTCGAGGCCGGGCGGGCAGGTGCCTTGGCGGATGATTCCAAGGGGGCGGAACCCGGTTTCTTTCGCATGGCCAGGACGGCTTCTTCCAAGGCCCTTACATCGCGTTGCAGTTCGAGGATCTTGCCCTGGCTCAGATCGATGTTTTTCTTGTTTTCGGTGATATCCCGCGCATAGTTGCCCATTGATGCCGTCACCTGGTTCATATTCTGCCGGATATACTCCCGCTGACCGGCCAAGGCACGGTCTATGGAGGTCTTGTTGACTTGTTTTTTAGCCAGGTGGGCAATATCCTTTCTGATTTTTTTCATTTCACGGGCCGCCTGGTCCAACGCTTCCGTGGACACCGCCAGGTCAAGCGTAAGGTCTTTTCTTACCGCCTCGACATCCTGCTGAACCGTTTCCAGACCGGTCAGCAGGTCTTTCTTGAATTGGGATTGGACGGACTTGAACTCGGATTGGACGGACTTGAACCCGGATTGGACGGACCGAATGCTTTCGGTGAGTGCTGAAAGCCGCTCCGTCATGGCCTGTTTGTCCATTTTCGCAGTCATTTGCTTGATGATAAAGGCATCGGTCTCCTTGAGTGCTTTTTCCACTTTCGAGAGTTGTTCCTGAATTTGGGTGGCCACCTCTTGCCGGATTTTCAACTGTTTGTTTAGCTGGTCCTCCAATTCGGCCTGTTTGATGGAGAGGCGTGAAAAGCGTGACTCCAGGTTCTTGGATAGATTTTGGACTCCCGTGCTTCCCTCCTGCTGGGTTTGATCCACCCGTTTTCCGGTATCCATCCAGACGAAGGTGATTAACCCCAATAGGACAATCGGTATCAGAATCGAGAAAAGGTTCAGGCGCCGGGAGAGTTTTTCAAGGCGGTGGCTATCCACACCATCGATATGACTCAGGTCCGCTGGTTCGTCATCCATACGAATTTTAAACTGTTCGTGCGTTCGGCCTGCCATTTGCGCTTATTCCCATTCAATCGTACTCGGCGGTTTGGAGCTGATGTCGTAGACGACCCGGTTGACACCGTCGGCCTCATTGATGATGCGGTTAGATATGCGGGCCAGCAGCTTATGGGGCAGCCTGGCCCAGTCGGCGGTCATGGCGTCTTTGCTGGTTACCGCTCGTATGGCCACAATATTTTCATAGGTCCGCATGTCTCCCATGACCCCCACGCTTTTTATGGGCAGCAACACGGCAAAGGACTGCCATAACCGGCGATAATAGCCGGCCTTTCTGATTTCATCAAGCAAAAGGGCGTCGGCCTGCCTCAAAATAGAGAGCCGCTTGCGGGTAACGGCCCCGATGATTCTAATGGCCAGGCCGGGTCCTGGAAAGGGCTGCCGCCAGATCAGGTCGCCCGGAAGCTTGAGGGTTTTTCCAAGGAGGCGCACCTCATCCTTGAACAACTGCTTCAAGGGTTCAACCAGTTTCAGCTTCATCTTTTTGGGTAGTCCGCCCACATTATGGTGGGATTTTATCACGGCTGTGGGGCCGCCGAAAGCGGATTGGGATTCGATGATATCCGGATAAAGAGTGCCCTGCGCCAGGAAGGCCGCTTTTTTTATTTTCTTGGCTTCGGCTTCGAAGACTTCCATAAAGACCCTGCCGATGATTTTGCGTTTCTTTTCAGGGTCGGTAACACCGCTCAAAGCCGATAAAAATCTGGTTTTGGCCGATACAAAGCGAATATTGATATCCAGATGTTGCCGCAGGCTTTTTTTCAACTGTTGGGCTTCGTCCAGCCTGAGCACCCCATTGTCGATGAAGATGCAGGTAAGGTGTTTGCCGATGGCCTTATGTATCAGCATGGCCGCCACGGAGGAATCTACCCCGCCGCTTAATCCGAGGATGACCTTTGCATCACCCACCGTCTCCCTGATTTGGGAAACGGCTTCCCGTGCGAAGGATTTCATGGTCCAGGAGGGTGTGGATCCACAGATATCAAAAAGGAATGAACGGATGATCGCCTTGCCCTGGGGGGTGTGTTCCACCTCGGGGTGAAACTGCAAACCATAGAGCTTTTTCCGTCGATGCACCATGGCGGCGATTTTGGTGTTGCCAGTGGATGCCACGGCAGAAAAGCCCCCGGGCAGCTTCACAATCGAATCACCGTGGCTCATCCAGCACTGTATCTGACGATCAAGGCCTTTAAATATGGTCGCCCGGTGCTTTATGTCAAGTTCGGCAAATCCGTACTCGCGCTTTTTGGCCGGTTTGACTTCACCGCCCATGGCATGGGCCATAAACTGCATTCCGTAGCAAATGCCCAGTACGGGAATTCCCAGCTTAAAGATAGACTTGTCGATTTTGGGGCTGTCTTTTTCATAGATGCTAGCCGGTCCCCCGGATAAGATAAGGCCCCGGGGATTGATCTCTTTAATTTCTCTCAACGTGATGGTGGGGGGGACGATCCGGCTGTAAACCTTGCACTCCCTCACCCTGCGGGCAATGAGTTGATTGTACTGGGATCCAAAATCGATAATCAGTATCATGGGCAGCCTCTTTGAAGGTGACCGCTATAAAGGGACGGTTAAAGCGTCGGCCACAGGTTCTAAATTGCAAAACCACATCGAATATGTTAGACGTAGCCTTGATTGTCAACCCTAACCTTGCAGAAATTATGAGGCTCAAGACACTTTTTTTAGTCGAAAATTTAAGCAACGTCAGGGTCAACTTCATTTTACCCTGTACGGAGAGATGACCCATATGTATGAGAGTTCTGATTTACGCAAAGGGCTTAAAATTGCCATAGACGGGGATCCTTATGTGATTGTCCAGTTCGAGTTTTCCAAACCCGGAAAGGGCCAGGCCCTCTACAAGTGCAAACTGAAGAATATGATCACGGGTGTTCAATTTGACC
>CAZWGD010000024.1:0-3063 GCA_964633235.1 uncultured Desulfobacteraceae bacterium
TTGATTTTTTTGGGGGTTACCTGATGATCAATTCGCCGCCTGTTCACGGACAACTGTTTTCAGCCTCGCAATATCCCGTTTGGCCTGCTTCAGCTTTTGGGAGTTTTCAAGTTGCCCGCTGGCATGTTGAAATCGCAGGTTGAACAACTCTTCTTTAAGGTCTAACAATTTTTGCTGCTGTTCCTCGGAATTCAGCTCTCTTATTTCGCGGGCCTTCATCAGAAATCGCTCCTCTCAACAAACTTGGTTTTTACCGAAAGCTTGTTCGAGGCACGTCGCAATGCTTCTCTGGCCACCGCCTTCGGAATCCCTTCCATCTCGTATAAGATTTTTCCCGGTTTGATAACAGCCTCCCAGCCCTCTGGTGCGCCCTTTCCCTTTCCCATGCGAACCTCCGCCGGTTTCTTGGTAAACGGTTTATCGGGAAAAATTCTTATCCAGAGCTTTCCGCCCCGCTTAACGTGTCGGGTCATGGCGATACGTGCCGATTCGATCTGCTTTGCGCTGACCTTTCCGCATTCGACGGCTTGGAGTCCAAATTCACCAAAGTTCAATTCATTGCCCCGGTGCGCCAAACCCCGCATTCTGCCGCGTTGCTGTTTGCGGAATTTTACTTTCTTCGGGCTCAGCATGTTGTCGATCTCCTATTCTGTTTGGCTGCTTCTCCGTTATCAGGCACCCCTGTTAAGCACTGGTACCCAACGGTTCCTTTTTTAAAATTTCACCCTTAAAAATGAACACCTTTATACCGATGGCTCCATAGGTGGTTTTGGCTTCATGAAATCCGTAATCTATATCCGCCCGGAAGGTATGCAAGGGTACACGTCCTTCGCGATAGCTTTCCGTGCGTGCCATCTCAGCACCTCCCAAACGACCTGAGCATATGATTTTTATCCCTTCGGCACCGAACCGCATGGCGGAGGAGATGCCTCGTTTCATGGCCCGTCGAAAGGCCACCCGTCTTTCGATTTGCATGGCGACATTTTCAGCCACCAACTGGGCATCGATTTCAGGCTTTCTTACCTCCTGGATATCAATAATGGCATCACGGTGAATCATATTCTCCAATTCTTTTTTTAACAGGGCGATCTCGGCGCCTTTCTTTCCGATGACGATCCCGGGCCTTGAAGTAAATATTTTTAGTTTGACACGTTTGGCAGATCTTTCAATTTCGACTTTTGAAATTCCGGCATGCTGCAGCTTTTTTTTCAGAAACTTTCTGATCTGATGATCTTCCCTGATATACTCGGCATACTTCTTGTTCGCATACCATCGTGATTCCCAAGTTTTGATGATCCCTAGTCTCAACCCGATCGGATTTACTTTCTGGCCCAAGCTGTTTCCTCCCCTAGACTGATTCTTCCGCTAAAATTACGGTAATATGAGCAGTTCGTTTTAATATGCGTGTACCGCGCCCACGCGCCCTTGCCCGAAATCGTTTCAAGGTGGGCCCCTGATCGGCAATGACGTTTTTTATGACCAGGGTATCGATGTCGACATTGGCGTGATGTTCTGCGTTTGCCAGAGCAGACCGTGTGATCTTCTCGAGGATGCCGGCTGCTTTTTGGGGCATGAATTTCAATATGTTCAGGCCGGTTTCGACCGATTGACCCTTGACGGTGTTGATAATTTTACGAACTTTTCTTGGAGAAATGCGCGCATATTTCATTACCGCTTTAAACTCCATTTCAGCCATGTCTTCCTCTCCGACGCTAGCGCTTTAGTTTTGTTTTTTTGCTGCCGGCATGTCCATAGAAAGTACGCGTGGGTGAAAATTCACCAAGTTTGTGCCCCACCATATCTTCGGAGACAAACACGGGTATGAACTTCTTGCCGTTATGCACCGCTAATGTGATCCCAACCATTTCAGGAATAATCGTCGACCTGCGGGACCAGGTCTTAATCACTCTCTTGCTACGGGTCTCTTGAGCCGTCATCACCTTCTTTAACAACTTATCATCAACATATGGCCCTTTTTTCAACGAGCGTGGCATATCTTCTCCTGTCTAATTGTTCCACATGGGCGTGGTCGTCACCAATGGGCTATTTTTTGCTACGTCTTTTGACGATATATCGATCTGTTTTCTTATTCTTGCGGGTTTTGAACCCTTTGGTAGGCATTCCCCATGGGGAACAGGGATGCCGGCCGCCGGATGATCGCCCCTCACCGCCTCCCATGGGATGGTCAACCGGGTTCATGGCCACGCCGCGAACTTTGGGGCGCCTTCCCAACCATCGTTTGCGCCCCCCTTTCCCCAGGTGTATATTCTCATGGATCACATTCCCGAGTTGTCCCACGGTAGCTTTACACCGGGAATATACCATACGGACTTCTCCGGAGGGCAGCTTGATGAGGGCGTACCGCCCCTCCTTGGCCATTAACTGGGCATAGGTGCCGGCACTCCTCACGATCTGGCCTCCCTTCCCCAGTTTCAGTTCGATATTGTGAATTTGGGTACCCAGGGGAATGTTGGCCAAAGGCAGGGTATTGCCCGGTTTGATATCCGCTTCCGGTCCTGACATGACGGTATCGCCGACATTCAGATGCAAAGGAGCCAGAATGTATCGTTTTTCGCCGTCTTTATAGTGTAAAAGGGCGATCCGCGCCGATCGATTGGGGTCATACTCAATGGTGGCCACCGTCGCCGGAATGTCCAGCTTGTCTCTTTTGAAATCGATAAGGCGATAGTGACGCTTGTGACCGCCTCCCCGGTGACGGCAGGTGATACGTCCGTTGGCATTGCGCCCAGCCTTATTTCTCTTAACCCGCAACAGGCTTTTTTCCGGCGTTGTGGTTGTGATCTCGTCACAGGAATTATAGGTCTGAAACCGGCGCCCGGGAGATGTGGGTTTTACCTTTTTAATTGCCATGCGCTGCCTCTTCTAGTGTCTATCATTTGTTGCTCTATGGGGTTTCTCTGTAAGCCTCCGTTAAACCCCTTCAAAGAAATCAATCCGCTCACCCGGCATCAATTTCACGATGGCTTTTTTCCAGTTTCGACGTTTGCCGACGATACGGCCCCGTTGCTTAACTTTGCCGCTCACCTGGATGGTGCGCACCGC
>CAZWGD010000024.1:3073-12214 GCA_964633235.1 uncultured Desulfobacteraceae bacterium
CAATGGCGCGCTTTATCTCCACCCGGTTGGCGCGTCGGTCGACTTCGAAGGTCAGCTGGTTGAAATCGTCTTTTTGTATACTCGACTTTTCGGTAATTACCGGCCGTTTAATGATATCATATGGCATCATGAGCCGAGTCTCCTTTCAATTGTTTTTACGGCCGATTCAAGTATAATTATCTTTTTATACTTGAGGATATCGTACACGTTCAGGCCCTCTACCTTGAGGACCTTGGTATGGGGGACGTTTCTTGATGACCGATCCAGGTTATTATCAAGCTGATCAGTTATAATCAGCACGTTGGGTGCCTTCAGATTGTTCAAAACATCAAAGAAGGCCCTGGTTTTTATTTGATCCAGGTCGAAGTTGTCAAGAATGATCACATCATCGTCTGTCAGCCTGTCGCTCAATGCCATCTTCAGGGCCAGTCTGCGTACCTTCTTGGGTACACGGTAGGCCCATGATTTTGGATCGGGGCCGAAAACGACACCTCCACCCCGCAGCAGTGGGGATTTGATATCGCCCCGGCGAGCCTGGCCGGTTCCCTTTTGGCGAAAAAGCTTTCTGCGGCTTCCTCGAATATCGGAGCGGTGTTTTACGGATGCCGACCCCTTACGACGACCGGCCATCTGCATTGAGACCACTTCGTGCAATAGATGCGGCTTTACAGGTACGTTGAAAATGGCATCAGCCATCTCGATTTGTGATACTTGCTCAGCATTTTTATTTAAAACATTTAAAACAGCCATGTCTTTCCCCATTGAATATGCCCTGCACGCTGTCGTCAGCCGGTGGATCAGCTACCGTATCTCCCTGTAGCTTGATTACCGGGTCAGGCGGCAAATTTGGCCTTCATCACCGAGACCAATCCGGACTTGCAGCCGGGAACGGCACCCTTCACCATGATGAGATGTTGATCGGGCCGGATGTCGACGATCTCAAGGTTCCTAGTCGTCTGTCGTGTGTTGCCGTATCGTCCGGGCATTTTTTTGCCTTTGATGACTTTAGCCGGCCAGGCGCTGCAACCGATGGATCCCGGTATTCTATGACTGTGGCTTCCGTGGGTTTTCTTGCCTCCATGGAAGCCATGGCGTTTGATAACCCCCGAAAACCCCCGGCCCTTGATAACACCGACCACCTGGACCAGTTCACCCCGTTTAAAGATGTCCAGGGTGATTACCTGCCCCAAACGATAACTGTCCGGTTCATCCACATCAAATTCTCTCAGGACTTTTAATGCTCCCGATCGGCTTTTTTTCAAGTGGCCATGTAACGGCTTGTTAATTCTGGTCTCCTTGGTTTTTTCAAACCCCAGCTGCAATGCATTATAGCCGTCCCTAGGCTTGGTTTTAATCTGGGTAATGGGGCAGGGCCCTACTTTTAAGACGGTAACGGGTATATACTCCCCGGTAGGTGTAAATATACTCGTCATCCCGATTTTTCTTCCAATCATTCCTTTACACATGCCACTCACTGCTTTCTATGCTATAGTTTAATGGCCACATCGACGCCCGGTGAAAGATCCAGCTTCATCAGCGCATCAACTGTCTGTTGAGTGGGCTCGAAGATGTCTAGAAGCCGCTTGTGGGTTCTGATTTCAAACTGCTCCCTTGACTTCTTGTCCACATGGGGCGATCTAAGCACACAATACTTATTAATCACCGTAGGCAGCGGTATGGGACCCACGACCTTGGCTCCGGTTTTATTGGCCGTATCGACGATATCCGTTGCCGATTGGTCTAAAAGCTTGTGGTCATAGGCTTTTAGCCTGATTCTGATTTTGGCATTCATCATCATGGTGTATCATCTCTTTTTATTCGATAATTTCGCTGACCACGCCGGCACCGACGGTCCGACCACCCTCACGTATGGCAAACCGAAGCTCTTTTTCCATGGCAATCGGGGTTATCAGGTCAGCACTTATGGTTACGTTGTCGCCCGGCATCACCATCTCTACACCCTCAGGTAAATTCAACACACCGGTAACGTCCGTCGTCCGAAAATAAAACTGCGGACGATATCCACTAAAAAACGGCGTGTGACGTCCACCCTCCTCCTTGCTCAATATATATACCTCGGCCTTGAACCTCGTATGCGGCGTTATCGTACCCGGTACGGCCACAACCTGACCTCGCTCCACCTCATCCCGCTTGGTGCCGCGTAACAGTATCCCGATGTTGTCTCCCGCTCGACCCTCGTCCAACAACTTTCGAAACATCTCTACACCGGTACATACCGTCTTGGCCGTCGGTCGAATACCCACTATCTCCACCGCATCCCCCACGTGGATGATGCCGCGGTCTACACGGCCCGTTACCACCGTCCCCCGACCCGATATGCTAAACACATCCTCAACCGGCATTAAAAACGGCTTGTCTATCACTCGCTTGGGCTCCGGTATATAGCTGTCTATGGCATCCATTAACTCAAATATGCACTTGGCGTCCTCACTGGAACCATCGTCAGACTCCAGAGCCTTTAACGCACTCCCTCGTATAATCGGCGTGTCATCTCCAGGAAACTCATACTTGTCCAACAACTCCCGTAACTCCAACTCCACCAGCTCAATCAACTCCTCGTCGTCCACCATGTCGCACTTGTTCAAAAACACAACAATCCGTGGTACGCCCACCTGGCGGGCCAGCAATATGTGCTCCCGGGTCTGGGGCATGGGACCGTCATCCGCACCCACTACCAGGATGGCACCATCCATCTGCGCCGCTCCCGTAATCATGTTCTTGATATAGTCCGCATGACCAGGACAATCCACATGCGCATAATGCCGCGCCTCCGTCTCATACTCAACATGCGCCGTGGCTATCGTGATCCCGCGCTCCTTCTCCTCCGGCGCCTTGTCTATCTGATCAAACGGAATAAACTCCGCTAAACCCTTCATCTGCATATGCTTCGTTATCGCCGCCGTTAAGGTCGTCTTCCCATGATCTATATGACCTATGGTCCCCACATTCACGTGGGGCTTCGTTCGCTCATACTTTTCTTTCGCCATCTTCTATCCCTCCGCTTTTGGCACGACCGTGTTTTTATCTTTTAAAATTTCCGTATTGTTTTACTTCCCTACCATCGGTAATGGGCAAATGCTTTATTGGCCTCGGCCATTTTATGGGTATCTTCTCTTTTCTTCATAGATGCACCCCGTTTATTGGCGGCGTCGATGATCTCATTGGCCAGTTTTTGGGCCATTCCCCTTTCGGACCTTTTGTCGGCGAAGGCGATGATCCACCGGATACCGAGGGCTGTCCTGCGGGATGGGCGGATTTCATTGGGTATCTGATAGGTCGACCCGCCTACGCGGCGAGATTTGACCTCGATAATCGGTCTCACATTTTCTACGGCCTGTTCAAACATCTTCAATGGCGACTGCTTCACCTTGTCCTCGATAATATCAAAAGCCCCGTAAAGAATTGACTCGGCAACGCTCTTTTTCCCATCCCGCATGATGCAGTTGATGAAGCGTGATACTAGTTTGCTGCCGTACTTGGAATCGGGCTCAACATGTCTTTCGGGAACTTCTCTTCTTCTTGGCATTGCTTACACCTTGATTATATTCGGATTTTATTCGCTTTTAATGTTGATTGTGTCCTTATGTAGAACAGCAGCCATCAACTACCGGTTATTTGGGCTTTTTGGCTCCGTACTTTGAACGGCCCTGCCTGCGATCTTCCACACCTAGAGTATCCAGCGTGCCCCTAACAACGTGATAACGAACGCCCGGTAAATCCTTTACACGACCCCCGCGGACCAGAACTACCGAATGTTCCTGTAAATTGTGTCCCATTCCGGGGATATACGCCGTCACCTCCATACCGGTGGTTAACCGCACCCTGGCCACTTTACGCAATGCCGAGTTTGGTTTTTTAGGCGTTGACGTATAGACCCGGGTGCATACGCCGCGTTTTTGAGGTGCACCTTTCAGTGCCGGGGTAGTTGTTTTCTTCTTTAGTTTTTTTCTGCCCTTGCGAACAAGCTGATTGATTGTCGGCATTTTTTCCTCACGTTTATCAATTTTGACATCTGGTATGCAGCACCGGAAAATGTATATATGTATAACCCAACTTGTGGGTTGTCAAGCGCTTATATCTTTTTCTGATCATTTAATTGTCGGCTGCCGGGGATCACCTCCGGTAACGGAAACATCATCGCTAGGCCGACCGCACTTCAACATCACGGTAGGCCTCAAAACCCGTTCCGGCGGGTATAAGCCGGCCCATAATGACGTTTTCCTTGAGACCTCTCAGGTAATCTTCCATACCGGCGATACTAGCCTCAGTGAGCACTTTAGTGGTCTCCTGAAACGAGGCTGCGGAAATGAAGCTATCCGTACTCAGGGAGGCCTTGGTAATACCCAGAATCAACGGCTCGGCCTTGGCCGGTTTCGCCCCCGATTTAACAATGCCGTCATTCACCTCTTCGAACCTGATTTTATCGACCTGTTCTTCATTGATGAAATCGGTATCGCCGGGATCGATAATCTTGACCCTGCGCATCATCTGACGAACGATGACTTCAATATGCTTGTCGTTGATGCGAACACCCTGTAGGCGATAAACCTCCTGTACCTCATCAACCAGGTATCGCGCCAGCGCGATATCGCCCTTGATGTTCAGGATATCCTGGGGAACGGCCGCACCGCCGATTAGAGGTTCCCCCGCCCGGATATAATCGCCGTCGTAGACATTCAGATGCTTGCCCTTCGGGATCAGGTATTCCCGTTCTTCGCCGGCGTTAAAAGGCGTTATTTTTACCCGCTGTTTTCCCTTTTTGGTCTTTTTGGAAATGGAGACGTACCCGTCAATTTCACTTAACGTGGCAATTTCCTTGGGTTTGCGCACCTCGAAAAGCTCCGCTACCCGGGGAAGACCGCCGGTGATGTCCTTGGTCTTCGTGGTAGCCCGGGGCAACTTGGCAACAACATCACCGGCATCGACATGGTCGCCCTCCTCTACCAGGATGATGGCATTGATGGGCAACATGTAACGGGCCACACCGGACGACCGGGGCAGTTTTGCGGTTTTTCCCGCACTGTCCTTTACAGAGATCCGGGGACGATCTTCCGCGCTTTTAGATTCGATGATGGTGCGGCTCGATTTGCCGGTAACGGCATCAACCTTTTCCTGAAGGGTCTTTCCCAAAACAATATCACCGAACTTAACCATACCATCTACCTCCGTAATGATCGGCGTGGTAAACGGGTCCCACGAGGCCAATATGTCGCCGGCTTTTACTTTTTCACCGTCTGCATGGGTAAGATGTGCACCGTAGATCACCGGAAACCGCTCCAGCTCGCGACCGCTCTCCCCCACAATGGCGAACTCGCCCCCGCGGCGGTTCATGACAACATAAGCATTTTCTCCCTTATCCACGACGTTCAGGTCGATGTATTTGATCCGTCCGTCGACCCTGGCCCGAATATCCACATCCTCAACGCGCCTGCTGGCGGTACCACCGATATGGAATGTCCGCATGGTCAACTGGGTGCCTGGTTCACCGATGGACTGGGCTGACAAAATGCCCACCGCCTGGCCGATCTCCACTCTACGCCCGTTTGACAAGTCGCGTCCATAACATTTGGCGCACACGCCGTACCTGGTTTTGCAGGTCAGGGCGGACCTGATTTTTACGGAAGTCAGCCCCGCTTTTTCAATCCTTTTCACCGCGGCTTCATCCAGCTCGGTACCTTTTTCTGATAATATCTTATCCGTGAACGGATCCAGAATGTCCTCGGCAGCGGTACGTCCGAGAATCCGCTCCGAGAGATACATGATCACCTCACCCCCTTCAACCAGGGGTTCAACATCGATACCCAGAAGCGTACCGCAGTCTTCTTCACTGATGATGCAATCCTGGGCTACATCGGCCAGACGCCGGGTAAGATATCCGGAATTGGCCGTTTTCAAGGCCGTGTCCGCCAACCCCTTGCGAGCACCATGTGAGGAAATGAAGTATTGTAGTACCGAAAGTCCCTCCCGGAAATTGGCACTGATGGGGGTTTCAATGATCTCACCGGAGGGTTTCGCCATCAGCCCCCGCATACCGGCCAACTGACGCATTTGATCTTTGCTGCCGCGTGCTCCGGAGTCGGCCATCATGAATATGGGGTTCAAGCCCTCCTGTTTGTGTGCCCGGTCTTTTTGTGCAGCCTTCTCGTTTGCGGATATCTGAAGAGGGGGGTTTTCCATGGCTTTCATCATCTCGTTGGCCACATCGTCCGTGGCTTTGGCCCAGATATCCACGACCTTATTGTATTTTTCACCAGGGGTTATCAACCCTTCGGTGTACTGTTTGTCAATCTCTTTGACCTGCGTCTCCGCCCGCTTTAAAATATCCCATTTGGCGGAGGGAATAATCATGTCATCGATGCAGATGGAGAGCCCCCCTTCGGTAGAATACTGATACCCGATATCCTTTAAGCGGTCTGACAGGATGACGGTGGCCTTGGGACCCAGGTTCCGGTAGGTAAAATCCACCAGATCTCTCAAAGCGCCTTTATCCATCACACGGTTTACCACCTCAAACGGCATTTCAGGCTGTATATCCATAACCTCAAAGATATGATATCCATCATCGATGTTAATGACCGGACTTACCTGTCCTTTCTCAAGGTCGAAAATGATATCGGCGGGTTCCGCCCCGAACACCCGCGCCAGCTCCCTTTTTCCGAGACGGCCGATCAGACCGCCGTTTTCCCGATCATAGCTTTTAGAGTACTCCGTCACCAGATCGATGAAGTCATGGCCCTCATCAAGCAACTTTCCCACACTTTCCGCCGTTTTGGCGGACTTGACCATAATATGCCGCAGTATCTTAATTTTTTCCCTGGGCATGATTTCCCATAGCAGAATACGACCGACGGTGGTCTCCACGATTTCGTTATCAATACGCACGGAAATTTTGGCATGCAAGTCAACGATGCCGGCATCAAAAGCGGACCGTACCTCCTCCGCATCGGCAAAAACCTTGCCCTCACCCTGGGAACCGGAAATGGGACGGGTCATATAATAGGTGCCTAAAACAATATCCTGGCTGGGTACGATAATCGGGCTCCCATTCGCCGGTGACAGGATATTATTGGAAGAGAGCATCAGCACGCGGGCTTCGATTTGGGACTCCACGGAAAGAGGCACGTGTACGGCCATTTGATCACCATCGAAGTCTGCATTAAAAGCCGTACAGACCAGAGGGTGAAGCTGTATGGCCTTCCCCTCGATAAGTATGGGTTCAAAAGCCTGAATACCCAATCGGTGCAGGGTTGGTGCCCGGTTGAGCATCACCGGGTATTCCTTAACCACTTCGTCGAGAGTATCCCAAACCTCGGGAGTCTCCTGCTCCACCAGTTTTTTGGCGCTTTTCACGGTGGAAACGAGGTTTTTCTGCTCCAGGCGGTAATAGATAAACGGCTTAAATAATTCCAGAGCCATTTGTTTGGGCAGCCCGCATTGATGGAGCCTCAAGTCAGGTCCCACGGTGATAACGGTACGGCCTGAATAATCGACCCTTTTGCCTAACAGGTTTTGACGAAACCGGCCCTGTTTTCCCTTCAGGGTGTCACTAAGGGATTTCAGCGGGCGCCGGTTGGTTCCCATGATCACCCGGCCGTGTCTCCCGTTATCAAACAGGCAGTCCACCGACTCCTGAAGCATCCTTTTTTCGTTACGGACAATGATATCCGGTGCCTTCAGGTCAATAAGGCGTTTGAGGCGATTGTTACGGTTAATCACCCGACGGTACAGGTCATTGAGGTCGGACGCCGCAAACCGACCGCCCTCAAGGGGTACCAGGGGGCGCAGGTCCGGGGGCAGGACGGGAATCACATCCATGATCATCCAGGAGGGGTCTATACCCGACTTTCTGAAAGAATCGACGATTTTCAACCGTTTGGCCAGTTTCTGACGCTTTGCCGTCGACTTGGTGGCGTAGATATCCACCTTCAGTTCCTTATACAAGGCTTCCAAGTCAAGATTCTGCAGCATGGTTTTAACCGCTTCGGCGCCGATGCCGGCTTCGAATTTTGCGCCGAATTCTTCCAGGGCTTCTCGATACTTATCATCGGTCAGCAACTGGCCGGTGGTCAGATTGGTTTTTTTGGGGTCGATAACGATATAGCAGTCGAAATAGAGAACTTTTTCAATATTTTTAAGGGTTAGATCCAAAAGGTTGCCGATTTTGCTCGGTAGGCTTTTTAAAAACCATATGTGCGCCACCGGTGTCGCTAGTTTGATATGGCCCATGCGTTCCCTGCGGACCTTTGACTGGATGACTTCCACACCGCATTTTTCGCAAATGACGCCCCGGTGCTTCATACGTTTATATTTGCCGCAATTACACTCATAGTCCTTGGTGGGACCGAAAATTTTGGCACAGAAAAGACCGTCGCGCTCGGGCTTAAAGGTGCGGTAATTTATGGTCTCAGGTTTTTTAATCTCCCCATGGGACCATTTAAAAATCTGTTCCGGAGAGGCCAGGGCGATCTTGACACCGCTGTACTGTCTCGGGTCGGTCGGTTTTGCGAAAAAATCGTACAATGCTTCCATAAACTCTTTTCCTTATGTGGTGTCCGGATTGAGGAACTTCGAATATGATGTCTTTTTCCAGAGCATCATCACTGAATCAATGCCTCTAAGTTTCTTTTTTTTCTTCAAAAAGAATCACATCCAGCCCAAGACTTTTCAGCTCTTTCTTCAACACCTTAAAAGATTCAGGTATTCCGGGCTCCAAGGTGTTTTGCCCCTTTACTATCTTTTCATACATGCGGGTTCGTCCCGCCATATCATCTGACTTGACCGTTAGGAACTCCTGCAGTGCATGAGCGGCACCGTAAGCTTCCATGGCCCACACCTCCATCTCGCCCAAACGTTGTCCGCCGAACTGGGCCTTGCCGCCCAGAGGTTGCTGGGTAACCAGGGAGTATGGCCCTATGGATCGGGCGTGAATCTTATCATCCACCAAATGGTGAAGTTTTAACATATACATGGAACCCACGGTAATCTTGCCACGAAACGGCTCCCCCGTGCGGCCGTCATACAGGGTTGTCTGTCCCGACCGATCCAGTCCAGCCTCTTCGAGAAGATCCTTGATCTCGTCTTCTTCGGCACCGTCGAAAACGGATGTCGCCATGTGAAATC
>CAZWGD010000025.1:0-3157 GCA_964633235.1 uncultured Desulfobacteraceae bacterium
GTTGAGTGTCCGGTAGGAATTCCATGCATAACCTCGAAACGATTCTTGCGGCGGCTGGGAGGCGCCCCCTCTCAACAGAGGAGGCAACCTGCCTGCTGAATACGGATACCGCGGATGGCCTTGAGGCCGTATTCAAGGCGGCCAGGGATGTCCGGCGGGTACATTTCGGTGATAAGGTGTTTCTATACGGTTTTTTGTACATCAGCACCCATTGCCGCAATGACTGCCGCTTCTGTTTTTTTCGCAAATCGAATACCCAAAGCCGCCGCTACCGGAAAAAGCTTCCGGAGATTCTCCAGGCGGCTTCAAGCTTGGCTGATTCCGGGGTTCATCTCATCGACCTGACCATGGGGGAAGACCCCGTTTATGTCAATAACGGTGCCCGGGGCTATGAAAAACTGGAGAGCCTGGTGGCATCGATCCGTGAAACCACCGGCCTGCCCATCATGATATCACCGGGGCTGGTACCTGACGACATCCTCGGCCGGCTGGCCAAAGCGGGGGTGGACTGGTATGCCTGTTACCAGGAAACGCATCGACAGGGTCTGTTTCAACACCTCAGACCGGCCCAGAGTTATGGGGCCCGGTTGATGGCCAAACGTACGGCTCACCGGCGGGGGATGCTCATCGAAGAGGGTCTCCGGCGCGGTGTGGGTTAAACCACCGCTGACCTGGTGGATTCCATAACTGCCATGCGGGATTTGGGCGCGGACCAGATTCGGGTCATGAATTTCGTGCCCCAATGCGGAACCCCCATGGAAGAGCAAAAGCCGCCGGATACGATCCAGGAGTTGTTAACCACCGCTGTTTTGCGCCTGAGCTTTCCGGACCGGTTGATACCGGCCTCCCTGGACGTTAACGGCCTGGACGGACTCAAACAGCGGCTTTCCGCCGGTGCTAACGTGGTAACCTCCCTTGTTCCCCCGGGCCAGGAACTGGCCGGGGTGGCCCAGAATGCCCTGGATATCGAAGACGGCCGGCGCACCGTGGCCAGGGTAACGGCGGTGTTGGAAACCTGCGGGTTGCAGGCGGCCTCTAAAAACGAATATGTGCGCTGGATTGCCGAGCGCAAAAAAGCGTTGTCGGCGACCGGCGGATATGCGGAAGAAGACCCATGATCATCGCGGTGATTGGTGGAAAACTGCAAGGGGTCGAGGCCGCCTATCTGGCCCACAAAGCCGGGTGGCAGGTGCGTTTGATCGATAAAAACGAAGATGTGCCGGCCGCCGGGCTGTGTGATGATTTTCTTCAGGTTGATGTCACCCGGGGAACAGAACTGCGAAAGGGCGTGAATGGTGCGGATCTGATACTGCCCGCCTTGGAGGACGATGAGGCTCTGGAGGCGATCCTCGGGGAAGCAAGTTCCACGGGAATCCCCGTCGCCTTCGACCCCGGCGCCTACAAAATATCTTCCTCCAAGCTGGCTTCCAACCACCTTTTTGCAAAAATCGGGATTCCCTTTCCAAGGCCATGGCCGCACTGCTCCTATCCGGTGCTGGTGAAACCCAGCCGTTCGAGCGGCAGCCAGGGGGTGCGGATCATCCACTCTGAAGCGGAAATGGAGGCATTTGAAAAGGAGCGGCGTACCGAGCAGCCCTGGGTACTGCAGGAGTACATCGACGGACCGACCTATTCACTGGAGGTACTGGCCTGTGGAGAGAAGACCGTGCCGCTCCAGGTCACCGATCTCTATATGGACGGCATATACGACTGTAAGCGGGTTACGGCTCCCACGGTGCTCCCCGGACCACTTGCCGGTGCATTCGAAAACCTGGCCGTTGAGATCGCCGGGGCTGTTGGTCTGCATGGCATCATGGATGTTGAGGTGATATCGGCAAATCAAGGACTCAAGGTCCTGGAAATCGATGCCCGGCTTCCCAGCCAAACGCCGATTACCGTGTACTGGTCCACCGGATTGAACATGGTGGAAATGTTGGCGGAGATGACCCTCTCGGGCACCCTGTCCGTTCCCAGGCCGGAAGCGCCCCGCGGGGTCGTCTATGAACATATTAAGGTATCGCCGGCTTCCATCGCTACTCACGGAGAGCATATCATGTCCGCTGGAGGCGCCCTGCATGGGGAGCGGAACTTTTTCGGAGCAGACGAGGCCATTACCAATTACCATCCCGGAAAGGACTGCTGGGTGGCTACCCTGATCATTTCAGCACCCACAAAACGGAAAGCAGAGGAGAAAAGGGCCGCCGTCCTATCCGAGATAAGCAGCCGGCTGGGTGTACGAAGATCAACGGGTTGCCCTTCGGGAGCTTTTTTTTCAATAGGGAATCAAATCAAGCCTTGACACGCCTGAGAACAGAAGATATTGCCGATGTCGGTTCGAGGCTGGATCAGTACAATCTGAATCTGGTCCGCAAAACCGGGCGAAACCTGGGCGGCATCGCCTGCCATGCCTCCGGGGTTACTGAATTTGGTCGGGAATCCGATATGGAATCCGACTTTTGGGAGCGGTTGGCATCCACCCGGCTGGGAGTGGTTCCCATATCGAGCGGAGAGGGAAGGATCGAGGGCTTTACCCAAGCCGTCAGGGATATTGCGGCATACCTTGGGTTTGAGGCCTTTGTTGCCACTCGGTCCGATGCCGCCGGCATGGCCCAAACCGTGGAGAAACGTGCCGATATCGTTATGCTGGCCGACGACAACCGTTTCGTGGCCATCCACCTGCAGCGCCGTCTGGTTATCGACAACGCCGGGTCAACGGCCCGGGGGTATGTGGCCGGCTTGGACCTTATGACCGGCGGTCTGAAAGGGAAACGATGCCTGGTCATCGGTTGCGGCCCTGTGGGCCGACAGGCTGCCAGCACCTTGATCCATATGGGTGTCGGGGTATCGGTTTATGATATCCATGCTGAACGCTCCAAGGATCTTGGGGATCGAATGAAGCGGACGCTTGGTGCGGACATCCGCATCATGGATGCGCTGGCTCCGGCAGTGAGGTCCCACGGGATCATCATTGACGCCACCAATTCGGGGGGCATTATCCACCGGGATGAGGTAACCTCGGAAACCTATATTGCCGCCCCGGGAATGCCTTTAGGGGTAACCCCGGCCGCCCGGGCGAGGATCGGTGACCGCCTGTTGCACGACCCGCTTCAAATCGGGGTGGCCACTATGGCAGTGCGGGCAATGGTATCAGGCGCAT
>CAZWGD010000025.1:3167-12141 GCA_964633235.1 uncultured Desulfobacteraceae bacterium
AGGCCAAGAAGCCGGCCAAAAGATACTATCGCAAACGCGTAGAGCTTTTCAGGCTGATCGATAAAATAAAGCTGTGGCCGTCAAGAAAGGGAGTTCTTCACGGCATCAGGAGTATCCAAAAAATTGGGGATCAGGCCAGAATAACCACCCATTGCAATGAGATATTCATGGTAAACAACTCCCGGAGCTGCCGGGCGGCCCGGTGGCTTCGAAATAAGTGGTTTAAGGGGGTTTGCGGGGCCTGCCGCGTGCCTGACTGGAAAATGGAAAAATATTCATCGACCCAGTTCAGGCGCCACTACGGCTCCCATCTTTTGGAAAGAAACCAAGAAAAATCATGAACGGAAAAGGAGTACAACAAGATGCTGATTATTGGAGAACTGATCAACGCCAGCCGCAAAGCGATTGGAGAACATATCAGAAACCAGGATGCTGCGGCGATTCAACAGGTGGCCAAGGACCAATTTGAAAACGGTGCCGATTATATCGACGTCAATGCCGGTATATTCGTGGAAGAAGAAGCGCAATACGTTGAATGGCTGGTGACCAACGTCCAGGAAGTCGTGGATGCCCCCTGCTGTATCGACAGCCCCAACCCGAAAGCCATCGAAGCCGGCTTGGCCGTTCACAAGGGCACCCCCATGTTGAACTCCATTTCTCTGGAGAAAGACCGCTATGACGCCCTGCTGCCCCTGTTGGCGGGCACCGATCTGAAGGTGGTGGCCCTTTGCATGAGCGATGAAGGTATGCCGGAGACGGTGGATGACCGCATGGCCATCGCCGATAAGCTGGTGAACGGTCTGCTTCAGAACAATGTAAAGGTCGAGAATATCTATGTAGATCCTTTGGTGCAGCCCATTTCGGTAAATGCCAGCTTCGGGGTAGAATTCCTGAACTCCGTTGAAAAGATCATGCAGACCTTCAAGGGGATCCACACCACCTGCGGCTTGTCCAACATCTCCTTCGGCCTGCCCAACCGGAAGTTCTTAAACCAGATGTTCATGGTACAGGCCATTGCCAAGGGACTGGACGGGGCCATTGTCAATCCCCTGGACAGGCACATGATGGCCAATATCATTGCCGCGGAAGCACTTGCCAACCGGGATGAGTACTGTATGAACTACCTCCAGGCCTTTCGGGACGGGCGCTTCGACTTGTAAGCAGGATACCGCTGGACGGTCATGCCGCAGCCCGGGAGGCGGGGCTTGGCCGTCCAAAGGCGGTAAACACCAGTTCCGTTCCCAGATAGATCTTCAGGTTTTCATGCAAGGCTACCTGGTTGTCCTTGCGCTCCATCTGGATTTCTACCTGGTGGGCGCCTGCCCGGCGGGCTTGTGCCGCCACCCGGGGGGTCAGGGTTTCTTGGGCGTAATCCACCGTGCGCTCAAGATTGGCAAAATCCTTGTGGCCCTCCGGGAGATGCAAACGGAACTTATGGCCGCCGTCCGGTGAGCTGATGGTGATGCGCATGCGCTGGATAACCCCCCCGCTCACCGCTCCCACAGCGTTGGCCACGTGGGCGTATGGGGGGATGTGCAGGGTGGTATTCAGATGTTCCGCCGCCGCCGGCATATAGGCTTCCACCGGCGCACCCAGGGCCACCAGGGGGCGATGCAGGGTGAGTCTGCAGTCCAGACGGCTCAGGCGTCTTTGCCGGGAGCGATTCATGGCGGATGCCAGCATTGCTGAAGCCGTGGGTTCCCGGTCCCACCGGGGTGTGCCCACCTCATCTTTGATTACCTTGGAGACAACCGAGACCGCCAGCTCTTCGGATAGGGTACGCACCACGTCTTCACAAAAAGCTGCTTTAGAAATCCCTGAGCGGCGGGCGAGCAATTCTGCCCCCAGGCCCGATGCAACCGCATCCCACCTGCTAAAAATTCCCAATGCATGCAGGGCGTCCGTGGGTGTGAAGCCAGAACGCTGCACCAGGCACATCTCTTCCATGTGCCTGATTCTGTGCATGGCCCAGGGATCTTCGGAGGATATCCCGCCGGCCAGCACGGCTATGGATCGGGGGCGCTGTTTGATGTGCTCCAGGATAGAGCGCTCTTTATCGGAAAGGTGGTTGCCCGGTTTTCGCCATGCCAGCAGGAACTGGGCGCTCTCATCCGCAAATGGTTCCAGACCGCTTTGGCGGTGAAGCTCTTGCACCACCTCGGGATACTCATGGGCCAGTTTGCACAGGGGCACGACCCGCTCGGGACCGATGCACAGCCTGCCTTCACGGTCGTAGTGCACGTGGCTGTCTCCACCCAGACCAACAGTGTGCACATCCACCGCCTCTACCATGGTTTGCCATCCATCTACTGAGGCGCCCCGGGGATTGATCCGGGGGATCCCCCCCCTCAGTTCCACAATATCAGTGGTGGTACCGCCTACATCCACGGCCCACACGTCCTCCTTTTGGGCCAGTTTCCAGGCGCCGATGGCACTGGCCGCCGGACCGGAAAGAATGGTTTCGATGGGGCGGTTGCCGGCCCATCGGGCACGCACCAGAGATCCGTCCCCTTTGACCACCATCAAAGGAGCGGTGATGTCGAGTTCATCCAGGGTTTCCCGCATGTCGGTCATCAGATCGTTGAGCAGGGGAATCAGGCGGGCATTCAAGGCCACGGTGGTGGCCCGCCGCACCGAGTTGAGCCTCGTGGTGAGCTCATGACCGCAGGTTGCCGGGAGACCGGACAGCTCCTTGACAAGGGCCTTTACCTTGCGTTCATGGGCCGGATTAACGGCTCCGAAATAGCCGGATACGGCAAAGGCCTCCACCCGGTCCCGTCGCGCCAGGATGGCTTTGCGTACCGCTTTTTCGTCCAGGGCCGCCATCTCATCCCCGTTCATGTCATGACCCCCGGGGATATAGACCACATCCTCGGTAACCAGTTGGCGCTGGAATTGATATTTTTCAATCAGGGTTTCATCATACCCAATCAGCAGCAGACATATGGGAACGCCCTTTCCCTCGGCAATGGCGTTGGTGGCCAGGGTGGTCGAAAGGGTCACCAGCTCTATGTCGGCAGCCGGGATGTAGCGGCCGGACGCCTTTCCGGGTTTATGCATAGCCGCTGAAACCGCACGGCGAATACCGATGGACAGTTTTCGGCGTGTGGTCAGGGATTTGGCCGTAGAAAGGACCGATCCGGTTGCCTGATCCACAAGCACGGCATCCGTATAGGTGCCCCCTGTATCGACTCCCAAGGCGATCATCAAGTCATCTCCGGGACCAGTGGATCAAAGGTGCTCAAGATCCCACCGCCGGGTTTTCTTTGAGAACTTGCGTTAAGGCCGGCACCACATCGAAGAGATCCCCTAAGATCCCGTAATCGCACTTGCCGAAAATGGGGGCATGTTTATCGGTGTTGATGCCTACGATAACCTTGGAGGTTTTCATGCCCGCGAAATGCTGCACCGATCCGGAAAGGCCGCAGGCGATGTAAAGCTTCGGGCTTACGGTTTTTCCGGTTTGACCGACCTGCATACTGTGGGGGGCATAGCCCGAGTCTACCGCAGCCCGGGAAGCACCCACGGCAGCGCCCAAGACATCCGCGCAATCGTGGAGAATCTTGAAGTTTTCCGCGGAGCCCATGGGTCGTCCGCCGGTGATGATGATGTTGGCCTCGGTAAGCTCCCTACGTTTGGTTTGGCTGGCGATGGTCTTGGTGACCTCTAGATGATGTCCACGATCGTCAGCTTCGATGAGCAGGGTTTCAATATCCGCATCGCAGGGGGCTGTTTCGGGCTCGATGACATTGGGTCGCAGGCCGTAAATGCAATGCTCTCCGGAAAGCTTTATTGTGGCCGTGGTTTTTCCGGAAAAATGGGATTTGGCGGCCAGGTTTTCCGTCAGGTTGATCTGTGTGCAATCGAGGGCCAGGGGGGCGTCCAGGTCCGCCGCCACCCGTGCCAGGATGTCTTTTCCCCGGGAGCTGCTCAGACCGACCAGTACCCGGGCTTCGACATGTTGCATGGCCTGGATCAGGGCCGTGGACTGCAGGTCGGGAAACTGGGAGAGATCGGTATCCGGCGTTGAAAGCTCAACGATCTTGCCGATGCCGTAGGCTTGCAGTGTCTCTTTGCAATCCAGGGCTTTTGCGTCGGTGAGGAATCCAAATACCGTATTTTCTCCCTGCATGCATGCGGCGGTAATGGCGCCGAACATGGTTTCTTTTACTGTACCGTTGTCTGTCTCGATAAGTACGCCGATATTCGCCATGGGTACCTCTTTTCAGCAGGGTTCGGGGTTTGGTAACGTCTAGAGCACTTGCTCTTTTTCAATCAGCGCCTGCACGAGTTGTTCGGCCATTTCACGGCCCGTGCCGGTGAACATCTTGGCGGGCTCTCTTTCCGGAACCGGGTTAAGCTTGAGCAACTCTGTTTTTCCCGTTGGCAAATCCAGCCCCAGGTCGTTGATGCTCACCTGCACGATAGGCTTTTTTCTGGCCTTCAGTATGTCCGGCAATTTGGGGTAGCGGGGCTCGTTCAGCCCTTTTCCGGCTCCGATGACGCACGGCAGGCTCATACGAATGATTTCCCGGGAGCCGTCACCGATCTCGCGCTCCACCACGGCCCCGCCGTCCTGCAACTCGAAATTGACGACATCGGTCGCCACGGGCATACCGAAAGTCCTGGCCAGACGATAGGGCGTCTGCATACCTTCACTGTCAACCGACTGTTTACCCATAAAAATCAGGTCAGGCATACCATCCTGCTCAATGGCCGCTTTCAGCGCCAGGGCGGTGAGGGTGCTGTCCAGAAACTGGGCCTCCGTTTTAACGAGTATTCCGCGATGGGCGCCGATGGCCAGGGCGGACCGCATGGTATTTTCAGCGGCCGCTTTCCCTACGGTAACGATAATCACCTCGCCTTCGCCCGTCTGATTCACTGTTTGAATGGCCTCTTCCACCCCGTACTCGTCGTAGGGGTTGACCACGAATTTGAGCGACTCATCAAAAGCGGCGTCAGCGGTAACGGTGATGTTGGCCGCGGTGTCCGGTACATGTTTAACGCAGGCATAGATCTGCATGGTATAGTCCTAAAAGGTAATATACTGTATCAGGGTTAGATAGCGGACAACGGGGGCGGACGATAGCCTGCTCGGCAACTCCGCCCACCCCCGGTATCGTATCGTTTCGGGACTAAAACCCAACTTTATTGAGTTGTACTATTGATGGACTTTGGGAAGCAGGGCTTAACCGACCAGGGCCTTGGCGCGGTCCGTGGCGGCGGCTGCATTGGCCCCATAGGCGTCCGCACCTATTTTGTCCACAAAATCCTGGGTGACGGGTGCGCCACCTGCCATGATCTTGATCTTATCCCGGATGCCCGCTTCTTCTAGGGCCTTAACCGTCTCTTCCATTTTAGGCATGGTGGTGGTCAGGAGCGCCGACATGCCGATGATCACGGGATCATTCTCCTTGGCCGACTCCACGAACGCCTGGGGTGTGATATCCGTTCCAAGGTCGATGACGTTGAATCCGGCCCCCTGAAGCATCATCGCCACCAGGTTTTTTCCGATATCATGAAGGTCTCCCTGAACGGTTCCAATCAGGACGGTACCCAGGCCGAGGCTGTCGCCCTCAGCCATGTGGGGGGTTAATTTGCCCATCGCGGTTTGCATAACCTTTGCCGAGCGCAGGACTTCCGGTATGAACATATCCCCGGCTTTCATTTTTTGCCCCACCACATCCATGCCCGCAATCAGGCCGTCATCTAGGATTTGTTTGGCCGGGAGGCCCTCATCCAGCGCCTTTTCAACGTACCCTATGACGGTTTCCACATCTCCCAAAATCAGCTTTTCAGCCATTTTTTCCAAAAAATCCGACATGCTAATCTCCTTTCTCTTGTTGATTATAAACACCCAATTCTTTTTCCGCTTCCACGACGATGGACCGTATGCTTGACAGCACATTATCCGGCAGTGCCGGTGGTTCATAATTGTCCAGTATCTCGATCATTTTGTCATGGGCGCGCTGGTAGGCATCCTTGCTGCCGCCGGCGGTCCAGTCTTCCCGCATTCGCCGATCGATGATATGCGCCTGGGACTGCGATTTCATGTGTGCAAAAGTGGTGTCGTGGGAAAGGTAGTCTTTGCCGATGCCCATCTCTTTGATGACATCCACCGCCAGGGTTTTATCATTTACCGGTATGCCGTTTAGGGCATATTTGATCATGCCCGCAATTTCATCGTCCAGGACAAGTTGCGCCAAGTCGAAGGTAATTCCCATTTCAAGCATCCCCAATCCATATATGACGTTGGACCCTGCCAACGCGGGTAGCATACCTGTAATGGTTTTTTCGAAGCCCGCCTGAGCGTCGACCACCTTGCTGTCACCCTACCCGCCGGCGGTGAAACAGGGCAGACTGTAGTACCGGGCCAAACGGGCTACCGCCGCACTGATCATGCCGGTTTCAGGAGACCCCACCGATGCCGTGGCCGTCTTCAAATCCAGTGGGCATGTGGAACTGCCGTAAACAAACGCTGAACCTTTGGCAGTGAGCTGATTGAGCACCAGGCTGGAGAGAATTTCACAGTTTTGCACCACCAGGGTGCCTGCCAGGTGAACCGGCCCTGACCCGCCCGACATGGCCATGCCGATGACATTTGTGCCCATGCCGCTTTCGGCGGCCCCGATAAGGATATCGCAGTGATGCTCGACCAGTTTCAGGGGACTGATGGGGCAGGTGACAAACGTCAGGATGGGGCGCTCCCTCAGCTTTTGGCGATCACCGACGATGGCGGTACAGATGTCCAGAATTTTCTCCTGTTGATAAACGTTTACCGGCCCCAGCCAATGGTGCTTGGTGGTGTTGGTAAGAGATGCCTCGGCATTATGGAGGGCCTGCACCTCGGGGGGTTTATCATGAGAACACATGGCCCGTTCATAGGTTTCCACGTGCTCCAGATAATCGATCACGCGGGCGGCCTTTCTAATGTCATCCTTGGTGGTATCCCGATGCTCCCCCGTACGCGGATCGACAAACATGATCCCCTCGCCGAAATTGGTGAATGTTACCCGGTAGTCCTCCAGGACAACATCATCCTGGGGCCTTCTCCCGTAGGCGATGAACGTGGCCGGTGCCGCTTGAATCGCGTCCTCCACCACCCACGGCGGAAATTTAACGGTTTTGGTTTTGCGGTCAACCTTGCATCCACCGCCGTCAAAGATTTCAATGGCTTTATCACTTTCCACAAATACCCCGGTGTCTTTGAGTACTTCCAGGGTGGCCAGGTGGATTTCATGAACCTCGTCATCTGTCAGGATGTTAAGGCTAGTGCCTGAATTCCGCATTTTGCCGGCCTTTAGCCTCCGCTTCATGGATACACCTCCTTTCCCGTCTCCCTTTCATGACTTTCCATTTGGCTTGCCCAGGTTTCAGCCTTGTGAAACCAAACCTTTACCCGATGCCGGTATACCCATCCACCTCCTTCCCGTGACCGCGTCCAATCTATAGAATGGTAATGCATTCGCATCAACCGCCCCTTATACCGATTTCAAATTTTATTCAACAATGAATTCGGGGTTTGTCAGGGATTTTCAGAGTTTTTACCGGTTAGCGACCGATATGGATCATAATCCGTGCCAGTTTCAAGTGTCCGGGGTACTGAAGGTCGCATCACATGCGCACCCGTTTGCTCTTGGGATCGTACGGGGGCTCCAGACGGGGCGTCGCCGGAATCATCCGGCCCTCCACATTGATTTCATAGCGGCCGGCCAGAATCCACTCATCATCGATTTTCTTCGACTGCTCCGGGTGGGCAACGTATCCCATGCCGATGGCGCAACCCAATAGATGCGAATAGGAGCCATGGGTATTTTCGCTTATCAGGATGCCGTCACGGTAGATCGGTTCGTCATGGTAAATCAGCATGTCCGGATCATCCAGGGTGAAGATGACCAATTTTTTCCTCACCCCGGCCTTTTTTTGCGCTATCAGCGCGTCCCGGCCCAGAAAATCTCCCTTGTCCAAATCGACGCAAAAGTCCAATCCGGCCTCAAAGGGTGTATTATCCGGTGTAATATCTGAACTCCAATGTTTATAGCCTTTCTCAAGGCGCAGGGAATCCAATGCCAGGAGCCCCACGCATTTCAAATCGAATTTTTTTCCTTCGGACATCAGGGCGTCGAACACGTTGTTGGAAAATTCCGTGGGGATGTACAGCTCCCACCCCAGTTCTCCCACAAAAGACATACGTACGGCCAGGGGCTGGGCATAAGCCACATCTATTCTGCGCGCGGTGGCGAAGGGAAAGGCGGCGTTGCTCAGGTCCGCATCCGTCAATCCGGAGAGCAGGTCTCTGGATTTGGGCCCCATGACCGCCAGCATGGTGTATGCGGAGGTCACATCGGTCAAGACGGCGAAGGCATCCCGGCGGATGTGCCGGTGGATCCAGTCGAAGTCGCGGGCTCCGGTGGCACCCGGGGTGACGATGAAGAATTTATCCCGGGCCAGGCGGGTGACGGTCACATCGGCCTCTATTCCTCCCCTCGGGTTTAATAGCTGCGTGTATACCACCTTGCCGACAGGGACATCCACATTATTAGCGCAGATATACTGCAGCTCCGTTACCGCGTCGCGACCCTGCACCAGAAAATTGGCCATGGAAGACAGATCGTAAACACCTACATTTTCACGCACGGCCATATGCTCTGCGGCAGAATAGGCAAACCAGTTCTGTTTTCCCCAGGCATATTCGGTTTCCGGTTTCACCCCCTGGGGGGCAAACCAGTTGGCCCGTTCCCAGCCCCCGACAACACCGAAACAGGCGCCCATGGAGGCAAAGCGGTCGTGAAAGGGCGTGCAGCGGATGTTGCGTGCCGTTTCAGGCTGTTTATACGGCCAGTGATCCGCATAGAGAGTGCCCACGGCTTCGATGACGCGGTCTCGCAGATAATTGTGGTTGGATTGCCAGCTGTAAAAGCGCCGGATATCCACTGACCATAAATCCTCTTCGGGATATCCCTGGTCGATCCAC
>CAZWGD010000026.1:0-11997 GCA_964633235.1 uncultured Desulfobacteraceae bacterium
ATATTTGGCTCTCATCAGTCAAATCCAGTTAGGTGGAATGGGAATGAGATTGATGCAGTCCCTGATCACAGTGACGGCAGTATTAATCGCAAAAGCGGAAAATGCTCTGGGAATTTAAATTTTATCGAAACAAACGAGCGTTATTCTCTTGGAGTCCTAGCTTCGTATATGAACAATCCGCTGTTTGCATCCAAAAAGGGAGTTGCCATTCTTCCTAGAGGATACAGCTTCGCGTGGCTTCCTTACTTCCAGACCGATACCGAGCTCCACCAAATTGCATACAACATGGGTCACCACGAAAGATTCATCGATCCCACCAGAAATTACGGGTGTCTACCCTCAGTGGCGCTAAAGGCCAGTCGTGTCGGCGACGGTTATGTTAGTTGGGAGACACATGCAGTGATGCGAGCTGAAGATGACGATAACAAAAGTCATCGTTTCTGGGAATTTGTTTCCAGCCTGGCAGGGGATGATGTTGGTGTTGTAAAACCGCCCTTCACGGTCAGAGCATCAGAGTGGCCAGGGGGGGGATGTATCGGTTCTGGAAATAGCAACGTTGTGACTGAAGAGCATGTCATCGAAAATATTCCCTTTGAGTACGCAGTACCGATGTTGACAGGATGGGATTTGGAATATGACTGTTGGTATAGTGACGATGTAAAGTATATTGGAACTTGGCTTCATGATCTTACATATGAAAAAGCGTTGAACGCTCTTGGAGGGAGATTGCGCTACAAAGTTTCTTCCATATTGACTGACGACGATAGGACATATAGCCACCGTCGACATAACATTACAATCCTAGGTCTCGTTGGTATTTCCGATCTCCCAGATCTTTTGGCGACTAGCCTACCACATACTAAGGCATTCTGCGAACGCGTAGACAAATATACACTCATCGTAAGGGTTAAAAACGGTGGGGTGGTAACGGCTTCAGCTTCGTTAACCGAAGTTCGGTTTCAGGGCAATAATACATTTCCAGGTAAATTAGTAACCCTCAAAACGCCCCCCATTCCAGCCAATTCTTCTGTAGACATGAAAGTGAATATTCCTTTGGGCTGTTATGCCCCGAACTGTAATTTTGACATTATAGTGGATGTTGATAATACGGTTAAAGAATCTAATGAAGGTAACAACCGTTCAGTTGGACAATGTAAAGGGTGATAAAATCTGGTTGAAGATTGCGAAGTATAGGGGAAAAACAGTCCGGCTCAATCAAAAACCCCCGCATGTCACCGTGCGGGGGTTGTTTTATTCCAACAGCCATTTTACTTGAACCCTTGCCCAGTGGAAACAACATCATCATTATCCGGGTGGGACAAATCGGTTTCCGGGGGATAAAATTATAGGTGTAGATTTAATGGGCTTTTATGGAAATGATATGGTGTTCAGAACCGAGGTACAGGTGGACGCTGCGCACATTATGGGAAAAGAAAGACACTCCCCGATAACACGCGATTCCAGATCTTGTAGAGATTACCCTAACGTTGCATAAATTTTCGGCCCAAAAGCGCTGCGCTGGCACCACCTCAGGCCATCAATGGACGTTTGGTCATTTTCCCAGCGGCAGCAAGCTGGTCTGCAAGCCGGCCCCCCTACTCCAAAGACATGACCCCCTGCCAGCGTTCATATTCGGTTTCGACGGGCAACCCGCGTTTTTCCAGGAGGGTGATGATGGGTTCGGCATTGAAGCGGGCATATGGATTCACTCTCAGCTCGTCCCCCAGGGTGGATACCACGTGGGCGGGATCGTACCTTTTCAAGAAAACCTCGATATGGGCATTATCGGGCTCAACGATTTTCGCAAAGGCCATGGAAAAGCTGACATAGTCGTGACCGGCATAAACCCGGGTCTGCGGTGAATAGGCCAGCAATTTCTTTATCGATTCATAGAACGCCTTTAAATCGCCGCTAAAGCAGTTTCCCACGGTGCCGTTGAATAGCGTATCCCCGGTAATGAGGCTCCGCCCGGTCCAAAAGGAAAGCGAATCGTCAGTATGCCCTGGCGTGGCGATCACCTCGACGGCCTGATCCTCAAGAGCCACCTTCCCGGTTTTAAGCAGCGTTTTACGGGACAGGTATTCCGCCCCGGACAACCTTACCAGGTCGTTGGTGCCCGCGGTATGGTCCGGATGCTGATGGGTATTGGCCACATATTGCAGTCGCAGGTTGCCGGCTTCCACAAAATCCAGAATTTCCCTTACAGCCCCGCCGTCAATGGCCATAGCGGTTTCGGCACCGTATACCAGGTAGCCTAGGTTATCGCTTGAGTAACGAAACTGACGAATGTGCATCTTTCCCCTTTCTCTATCGCCAATGTCAATTTTTTCCCATGATCAATTTGAAAAATTGCACATGGGCTTCATGGTTGACCAGATATGGAACACGGTTGGTTCTGAGAGGACCGGCTTGTCCAGATGGCAAGGATCTTGCGTTCTGGGCGGAAATTTCAGGGAGCGCCGATCAGGACCTCTTTGCCTTCATCCTCGGCGGCCACAACATGGACGCTATTGCCGTCGACCTTCACCTCGCTGTTAATCATCACGGTGTGATTCTGACTCATCCCGGCATCCAGGCCGGCCTTATAATTTCCCCCGTACTGATCGACCAGCTCAACCTCTATAGCAGCGGAAGAATCATTTTTAAGAATAATATTCACCGCCTCCCCGCAAAACCCGGAACCGATCAAAACAGTTAGTCCGACAATTAAAACACCGGTTAAACGAGCTGCCCATCCCATGGCATGCCATACCTTGTTCATGCTGTTCTCCTTTCTCTTTTCAACGATACGACCATTACCCAGCCCTTCAAGCATAATTCTACAAATTAAACAAGCACTATATGACAGGCGTTGATCCAGGGTCAATTCATTCTCGACCCTAACCCATTGAACAGCCGGCTTGATCAGTACACTGGGACATCAGTCCGATACATCTCATCATGCGGCGTCGCTCTCTGCGGTGCCTGCTCACAGCGCTACCAGGCTGCCGCGCCGGCTCCGCGTTCGCGCCTTGCCCATATTAGCGTCTCGAACCCTAATCGGGCGAAAGTCGATGTCAAAGATCGCCTCAGGAGGGATACCCCAGGTCCAAGGCATCAAGGTTGCGGCTGTAGTACTTTACCGTCCGCCTTCGGCGGAATACCGCCTAGTTAGACACTCTTAGACCGTTTTCGAATTTGTTTATCATCAATCGGGGTCGAATTTATGTCGCTGTGTATAACCTCCTGAAAAAATGCCCGGTCTAGAAAGTAGTTCACTTTATGCGTTTCTTTATCAATGTTGTTTGTGACCAATCTTTTGACAAGCGCTTGTTTATTCCTGCGCAAAAAATCTGCTTTGGCGGAGAATAAATTCACCGCCTTGCGAAGTTCTTCGGCGCTGGACCAGTTATGCGCCTTTACTTTGTATCGGCAATTCGAAATGACCCGCTCAATGCAGCTTTCATAGAATTCAACAGCTCCCTCCATGGACACCGGCTCATTTTTTTCAGTATGGCTCCCCATGGAGGCAACTACCATCAGAACCATGACTACGCATACACCTATGGGTATATAATGTCGTTTCTTCATCTTGAATGCCTCCTTTTTAGGGGTGGCCGCTACCAAGTCTGCTGATAAGGTCTCATATCCATATCCTCAGGCTCCATCCGGAGATGGAAGGCTTTCAGCTTTCTGGCAACCAGCCGGCTGAGATAAAAAAGCTGCGGTTCATTAAAATCGGTCCGGTTGTTAATGGCCTCATAA
Source organism: uncultured Desulfobacteraceae bacterium (assembly GCA_964633235.1). Classification (GTDB taxonomy): domain Bacteria; phylum Desulfobacterota; class Desulfobacteria; order Desulfobacterales; family CAZWGD01; genus CAZWGD01. The sequence goes on from CAZWGD010000026.1 coordinate 3,745, forward strand.
ATATCCATGAAAGTAATATTTCTAGTACCTTTGTCAGTCTGCGAAATCCCATCACGCCAGAGATGTTCTACACCTGGTATCTTCATGTTATCCTTCCTTTCCGTAAAACTATTAAACGGTTTGGGTAACCACGCCTGTTGCTCTCCGTGCAGCCCAAAAAGCCACACAACCACCCAGAAGCATGCTTGCGGTTGCCAGTTTGTAAATGCAAAGCGTATACCAGGACTGACAACTATATATAACTAATTGTTTTATTGATGTTTTTTAATATTTTCACAGATTGATAAAAAGCAGGTGAGCCTGTGCCATGGCATAAAATGTGCCATTATGGGATGTGCCATGGCACAGTTGACTGACGGGGTCTCAGGTGCGTGGAGTGGACTGGAGACGTTTATGCGCTTGCGTGTTTGGATTGAGGCTTAGCATACAAATTGACATCCCCCCATTGCAGGATTATTTTCTTTAATATATGCGGGCTGCAATCCTTTGATCAAAACCAGCAGTTAAAAACGGCCGGATATTATCCGGGGATGCGTGCGACGCCCCACTCTCCCAAATCGCCGATACATCGCCGCCGATTCCATCGCCATACACGCCCGCTTCCTTCCACAAAAGCGTTAGTGTTGCAGTTCCTTGCGAGGAGGTGGCGTCATGACAAGGGCTACAGGTCACCAGCATTTTGCCGGTTGGCGCGAAAGCCATATCCTGAACACGCTTGGCCGGTTTGGAAAAAGTGCCTCGAAAAATCGTGTCTCAAGCTTTATACGTGCCTATAAGAGCTGGTTCGTCCCCTATCTGAGATCTTACCAGTCTCCAAATCAATGTCGTCCCTGGCTTGCCTATCTGTTCACAGACTTGAATTGTAACATGGACTGCCATTACTGCTTCAGCCGGGGAAAAAATATACCCGGTATGCCGCTAAAAACGGCCAAGGACGCCGTACTATGGTTACAGTCCAAGGGATGCCGGGTATTGGCTTTTATGGGCGGAGAGGTGCTCCTGCGTAAAAACCTAATCCTAGACGTGACCCGTTTTGCGGTTGACAGAGGGTTCTTCGTGTATCTTCCCACCAACGGACTTCTTCTGGACAGGCCTTTTATCGATGCTGTTGGAGAGGCCGGTGTGGCGGCCATAAATCTTGCGGTTGACGCCCTGGATGGATACAAGGGCATTCCCAAGTACCTCAACCGCATAAGACCGCAGTTCGAATACCTGGTGCAGCGGGAGAAAAGGTACGGATACACGATATTTTTCAATATCAATATTACCAGTAGAAATCTGGGAGACGTGAAGCAGCTGACGGAAACCGCTCACCGCTTTGGGATCGCTACCGACTATCATATCAATGAGCCTCCCCATCTGTCATATGAACATTTTGAACACACAAATGATGGTGCCTGGATTTCAAAAGCCCAATTTCAGGTGGTGGATGAGCTTGTTGACTGGCTGATCCGAAAAAACCGTGCCGGCTACCCGATGGTCAATTCGATTGCGCACCTGAAGTCCATGAAACTGTTTATCCGCAGCCGGCTGCCCAATTGGCCCTGCCGTGCCGGCAGGTCTTCCCTGGTTATTCGTCTGGATGGTACTTTTGCACCCTGCTTTGAGTTGTACGGCACCGATCAGGATTGGGGGGGCATTTACGAAGGCCACAAATTCGACACTGCGCGCCTGCAGGCGCAAAAGCAATCCTGCAACACCCATTGCCTGTCAACCTGCAATTTCCAGGTCAGCCACTATTCCAAATCAATGAAATACGCCCTGCAGTGGGTGGGAAAGCATGTGCATGCCCACGTGTTGGGCGTGTCATGAGAATGGCCAAATCGCCGCAGACAATCGGTTTTCACAAATCGGCAATGATACACAGCGAGATAAGTCCGGTACATCTCATCATGCGGTGTCGCTCCCTGCAGTGTCTGCTCACAGCGATACCAGGCTGCTGCGCCGGCTCCTCGTTCGCGCCTTGCCTGCATAAGCGTCTCGAACTTATGGCACTGTGCATGGAACACGCTTATGAGAGCTTCACCGCAGTCCCGTATACCAGCAACTCGGCCGCACTACCGATAACGCTGGTGGTCATGTAACGAACATTGATCACGGCATCGGCGCCAAGTCCTGCGGCCCGAGCCGTCATCCTGGCGGTGGCGGTCGACCGGGCGCTGCCCATCATTTCGGTATATTCAATCAATTCGCCGCCGATAACCAGCCTGATAATGGCGGACAGATCTTTGCCCAGCCAAATGGCGAAAACCGTGTGGCCCTGGACCAGACCGAGAATCCCGGCAACCTCCCTTCCGGGCACCGTATCCGAGTTCAACAGTATGATGTCTGGGTGGGATTCGACGGTCCGGGGTTCGCTGGCATTTTTCCTGAGTACCCTCTGCTCAAGGGCCAGCGTCGCCAGGACCACCAGGATGCCGCCCAAGAGGCAGAACACCGCCGTTTTCAGCCACCAGGGTGCAGGCGGATCCTCGGTGACCATCAGGTGCCAAGGAATACCGACAAATATGGTGGTAAAAAGCCCTAAAACGAAGGCCGCCGAACCGATCTGCCGTAACGCTTTCATCGCTTTTCCTCCAGCTGATAAGGGGTTGATCCAATCATGGCTATGATAGCAGAACAACACGCTAAGGGCTCGCGAAAAAAACAGCTTCGCATTTTAAGAGCCCGATCATCTCACTCAAATGAAAGATGGTGCTCAACCCACACGGCGGGTTGATATCTCCTTGATCATCGACACCCCCTATGCGATATTGGAAGGGTTCAGGGAAGCGGAAGTTTACTTCTCAAATATCCACCGGTGCGCTACAGGGATCGGAACCATGCCGTGCAGCAGATGAAACAGACCCATGCCAACCGGGTGCAACCCGCACCCGCCAAGGGGAACCTAGGCACCTTTGCCGGTGTCTTTACTCCTAGTGTTCTAACCATTCTTGGGATCATCCTGTTTTTACGGCTGGGGTATGTAGTGGGCAATGCCGGCCTGGGATACGCCCTTATCATCATCGGACTGGCCAATATCATCTCGGTGCTGACCAGTGTTTCCCTGGCGGCCATCGCCACCAACCTGAAGGTCAAAGGGGGCGGGGACTATTATCTGATTTCCCGTACCCTGGGGGTCGCCTACGGCGGATCCATCGGGGTCGTCCTGTTTTTGGCCCAATCGGTATCCATCGCCTTTTACTGCATTGGGTTCGGGGAAGCCCTGACCGCCATGATCCCCGCGCACCCCTTCCTGTCCCCCCGCATTATCGCCATGGCAGCGGTGGCCTTTTTATTCATCTTTGCCTGGCTGGGGGCGGATGTGGCCACCCGGTTCCAGTTCGTGGTCATGGGGCTGCTCTTCGCCGCCCTGGTCTCCTTCTACATCGGCGGAATAACTCGCCTGGAAGGCTCCCTGCTGGTTGAAAACTGGTCCAGACCCGCCGGGGGCCCTCCTTTTTGGGTGATATTCGCCATCTTCTTTCCGGCCGTGACCGGGTTTACCCAAGGCGTCAGCATGTCGGGCGATCTGCGGAATCCCGGCAAAAGCCTGCCGACAGGCACCTTCATGGCGGTAGGCCTATCGATAGTGGTCTATATTTCCGCAGCCGTCTTACTCTCCGGAACCATACCCCGTACCGTTCTGATTAGCGATTACGGGAGCATGGGGCGCGTGGCCCTGATCGGGATGCTCATCGACGCCGGCGTCATCGCCGCCACCCTCTCATCGGCCATGGCGTCGTTTTTAGGAGCGCCGCGTATACTCCAGTCCCTGGCCGGGGACCGCATACTCCCTCCCCTGCTTCCCTTTGCCAAGGGCTACGGACCCACGGATAATCCCCGCCGCGCTGTGCTTTTGTCCGCAGGGATCGCCCTGATTACCATTGCCCTGGGAAACCTGAACGTAATCGCCCCCATTGTTTCCATGTTCTTTTTGATCTCTTACGGGCTGTTGAACTATGCCACCTGGTTCGAAGCCCGCACCGCGAGCCCCTCTTTTCGCCCCCGCTTTCGACTCTTCGATTACCGCTTGAGCCTTATGGGGTTCCTGGCCTGTCTGGGGGTTATGCTGGCCATCGATCCCACCACCGGGGTGATGGCCATGGCGATCCTATTCGCCCTTTATCAGTACATCAACCGTACCGCCGGCCCACCTCGATGGGCGGACAGTCGCCGAGCCTATCATTTCCAGCGTATCCGCAGCCACCTTTTGGAGGCGGCCAAGATCCCCGAACATGCCCGCAACTGGCGCCCACAACTGCTGGTACTGTCCAATGAACCCGAGGGAAGGGACCGGCTGCTGCGCTTTGCATCCTGGATTGAGGGCAAAAGCGGTCTGACCACCGTGGTCAAGATTATTGAAGGCACCGGACTGCGCATGCTGAGACGCCAGAAAGCGGAGGAAACAGCCCTCAAGGCCGATATCGTCGCCCACGATTCCAACGCCTTTCCCCTGGTGATCTTTGCCCCCCGGCGGGAAGAGAGCATACATACCCTGGTTCAGGCCTTCGGCATCGGTCCCCTGCAGGCCAACACGATCCTGCTGAACTGGCCGGAGCCGCTGCCGGGTGAGGATATCAATCTACAGGCCCTGCAGTACGGGCAAAACCTCAGAACCGCCTTTCGCCACGGCACCAATATCGTGGTTTTCGATGCCGAAGAAACCCAGTGGAAAGCCCTCGGGGAAATACCCGCCGCTGACCGCCTGATCGACGTCTGGTGGCGAAACGATGCCACCGGCCGCCTGATGCTGCTCATGGCCTACCTGATGAAGCGCAGCCGGGTTTGGGAAGCCGCCACTATCCGGTTATTACAAATGGAAAAAAATGAGCTTGAGGATACAGCTTCAGAAGACGCCCTAGATGATCTGAAAAGCTTTCTGGAAACGGTGCGCATCGACGCCGAACCGGAAATCGTCTCCGACATGAATGCCGACCGGGTTGTGGAATACTCTTTTCGATCTTCCCTGGTGTTCCTGCCCTTCCGGTTCAGCCATGACCGGGTGGTCAGCCCCTTTGGGGAAGATCTCACCATTTTGTTATCCCGGTTGCCCATGACGGCACTGGTGATGGCCGCCGAAGACATCGATCTGGATGCGGCCCCCGAAGAGGGGGAGGTGGGCGAGACGACCGAGGCCTACGACGCGCATACCGAAGCCTTAAAAAAAGCCCGGGCCGCCCAAAAAGATATGCAGGAAACGGCCAGCGACCTGGAAACCGCCAAGGCGCGCTTGGATGAGGTTGAAGCCGAAAATTCCGCCGATTCAAACGATCACGATCTCAGGAAAGCTAAAAAGGCGGTGGCCGCCGCCGCGGAAACGGCCCTCGACTCCCGTAAGCGATGGGCTAAAGCCTCAGCCAAGGTGGAAAACACGGAACGCGAGTTGACGGCCAGGGGCATCAAACCTCAGGAACTTGACATGAAAGACGATTCCGTGATAGAAGTCGATTGAGCGCTCGCTCAATATTGATAGGGTTAATGGCCTGTGCGTGAGCGCTCTTTTGGTCTCTCGATAATATGGTGGCCACATGAGTGGGACAAACAGGACCCATGGCATCCCAACGCAGATAAAGAATCCTCAGCTGGTTGAACACCGGCGCCGCCAGATCATTGAGGCGGCGGTGTCCCTGTTTGCCAAACACGGGTTCCATAAAACCACCACCCGCCAGATCGCCGGGGCTTCGGGGCTTTCCATCGGCTCCCTTTATGAGTATGTGGCCTCCAAGGAGGATATCCTCTACCTGGTATGCGACGATATCCACCGCCAGGTCGAGGCCGGTGTTAAGGATACCCTGGACCGGGTGTCCGGGGGCAAGCATGTTCTGGCCGAAGTGATCAGGGAATACCTGCACGTATGCCACCGCATGTCCGACTTCATCCTCCTGATCTACCAGGAAACCCGTTCCCTGCCTTCTCAGTGGCAAAAGCGCGTGCTTGAAAACGAGCTGCGCATTACCGGGCTGTTTATCAAGGTTCTGGCAGAGCTGACCGCTTCGGGCGAACTGCCGCGCCTGGCCGAAAACACCTTGGAACTGGTGGCCCATAATATTTCCGTTCTGGGGCATATGTGGACCTTCCGGCGCTGGTTTTTCTCCCGTCACTACAGCCTGGACGACTATATTGATCTTCAAACCCGCTTCATACTTGAAATGGTCACCTCAAAAGGGGGCACCGCTATCTGATCGTAGAAGGAGGAGGCATGGGGGTGAATGCACAACCGTACCAGTTGAAAAACAACATCAGGGTGGTGACGGCCACATCCCTGTTCGACGGTCATGACGCAGCCATCAATATCATCCGCAGGATACTCCAGAGTACCGGTGTCGAGGTCATTCACCTGGCCCACAATCGATCGGTCAAGGAAATCGTCGATGCCGCCGTTCAGGAGGACGCCCACGGTGTGGCCGTCTCCTCATACCAGGGCGGGCACATGGAGTTTTTCAAATACATGGTGGACCTGCTCAGGGAGCGGGGGGCGCCCCATATCCATGTCTTCGGCGGGGGCGGCGGGGTCATCGTCCCCGAAGAGATCGAGGAGCTGGAATCCTACGGTGTCACTAAAATATACGCTCCCGAAGACGGCGCCCGATGGGGCCTCCAGGGAATCATCAACCACATGGTTAAGTGCATGGATCAGGGCATGGATCATGACGGGGGACGTGAGGAGGCCGTTACCCCCGATGAACTGAGCGTGGACGACAAGCTCATGATCGCCCGCATGATCACGACCATGGAATCGGCTGAAGTACAAGGTACGGACCGCCTTAACGGCCTGCAGCGTGAGCTGCAAAAGAAAATCGGGGACCGCGAAGTACCGGTCATCGGCATTACGGGAACCGGCGGCGCCGGAAAGTCATCCCTCACTGATGAGTTGATCCTGCGCCTGCTGCATGACAGTCCGGATCTCCATCTGGCCGTCGTCAGTTGTGATCCATCCCGGCGCAAAACCGGCGGGGCCCTCCTGGGCGACCGCATCCGCATGAACGCCATTGGCAATCCCCGGGTGTACATGCGCTCCATGGCCACCCGGGCCTCACATACGGAGATCCCCAAAGCCCTGGCCGGCGCCATTCAGGTGGTCAAGGCCGCAGGATTCGATCTGGTAATCGCCGAAACCGCCGGAATCGGACAGGGGGATTCCCACATCATCGATATGGTCGATGTATCCATATATGTCATGACCGGCGAATTCGGCGCCGCTTCCCAACTGGAAAAAATCGACATGCTCGATTTTGCCGATCTTGTGGCGGTCAATAAATATGAGAAACAGGGCAGTGAAGATGCGGTGCGGGATGTCTGCAAACAGGTCCAGCGCAACCGAAACGCTTTTGACATTTCCCCCGGGGAAATGCCGGTTTACGGCACCATCGCCTCCAAGTTCAACGACGACGGGGTGACAGCTCTCTACCACGCCCTCCTGGATGCCGTATCCCAAAAAACCGGTGTCCACATGGAACGCCGCTCGCCCAGGCCCCCCGGTAAGACCTCCACCTCGAAAACCGTGATCATTCCCCCCGAGCGGGTGCGCTACCTGGCCGATATTTCCCATACCGTGAGGAATTATCATCAAGAGACCCGCGCCCAGGCCGAGGCCCTGAGACGGGCCTGGCATCTTAGGGAAAGCCGAAAAATGATCCTGGCCCAAGGCGCGGACGAAACTGACAGCGGAGCGCTTATCGAGTGCCTCAAGGAGCAGGTGCGGTTGGCCGAAACGGCCATTGATCCGCAAACCAGCGCCCTCGTGAAGCAGTGGGATGATATAAAGAAGCAATACACCCTGGATGAGCTGGTCTACCAGGTGCGCGACCGTGAGGTGCGGGTTCCCCTGTTCACCACCTCCCTTTCCCATTCTAAAATACCCAAAATCGCCTTGCCCCGTTCCCAGGATCCCGGGGAGATTTTCCGGTTCATGCGCGAAGATAATCTGCCCGGTTATTTCCCCTTCACGGCCGGTGTGTTCCCCCTCAAGAGGGTCGACGAAGAGCCCACGCGCATGTTCGCGGGGGAGGGGGACCCCGCCCGCACCAACCGCAGGTTCAAGCTGCTGTCGGCCGATTATGAGGCCAAACGCCTGTCCACGGCCTTCGATTCGGTAACCCTCTACGGCCGGGACCCCGATCCCAGGCCGGATATTTACGGAAAAGTCGGCAACTCCGGGGTTAGCATCTGTACCCTGGACGGAATGAAGGTCCTGTTTGACGGCTTCGAGCTGTGCGCGCCCACTACATCGGTCTCCATGACCATCAACGGCCCGGCACCCATCATCCTGGC
>CAZWGD010000027.1:0-11777 GCA_964633235.1 uncultured Desulfobacteraceae bacterium
GGTTTTCCTGTCCGGTTTTACCTATATACCGCCAGCTGGTTCCGCCGTGGAGGAACGCCCTGAAAATGACCCATGAGGACTGACGATGGCTGGGATGATATCATCCGGTTGTTTTCCCATCGACAAACCCTGAACGAAACATAAGGAGCAAATCATCATGGCGTATGCATATGCGATTGATCCCCACCACTGCAAAGGCTGCAGTCTTTGCGTAACCGTATGCCCGAAAAAGGTATTGGAAATATCCGAAAGTGTGAGTCCAAGCGGATATTTCCCGGTCTATCAGGCTCGCCCGGAAGACTGTGTTTTTTGTGCAACCTGTTGTCGAATGTGTCCGGATGTAGCCATTACCATTACCGAGATCGAAGAGAATAAGGTGGCTTAGGGCTCGCTGAGGCAAAAACCTGGGATTCATCAATGTCAAACCCTGGACCAAGCCCTGGTCAATCTTGGAGGAGAATATGAAAAAAGTACTTATGAAGGGGAACGAAGCCATCGGGGAAGCCGCCATCCGGGCAGGATGCTTGAACTACTTTGCCTATCCTATCACTCCCCAGTCTGAAGTGGCCGAATACCTTTCCCGGCGGATGTCCGAAGTGGGGGGCGTATTTTTACAGGGGGAAAGCGAGGTGGCCGTCAGCTATATGATATTCGGTGCTGCGGCGTGCGGGGAACGCGTCTTTACGACTTCATCCAGTCCGGGAATCAGCCTGATGAGTGAGGGGATCAGTTACCTCACCGGAGCTCAGTGCCCGGCCGTTTTCGTCAATATCATGCGAGGGGGACCCGGACTGGGTGGCATTCTGCCGTCTCAAGGCGATTATTTCCAATCTGTCAAAGGCGGCGGCCACGGCGATTACCGCCTGCTCGTCATGGCGCCGGCCAGCGTCCAGGAAGCGGTTGAGATGGTCATGAAGGCCTTCCCCCTTGCCGAGAAATACCGGAATCCGGTAATGATCCTTGGTGATGGGCTCATCGGTCAAATGATGGAGCCGGTCATCTTCCCCGATGACCTGAAAACCGAACCCACGGATAAGGATGAATGGGCCACCAATGGCATGGACACCCGGGGGAGCAGCACACGCAACCTTGTCAAAACACTCTACTTAAATCCTGATGAACTCAATGCCCACAACCTTCTGCTGAAATCAAAGTATGAACGCATGGAAAAGGAAATTGTCGAATATGAGGCCTATAACACGGAATCGGACTATACCGTCCTGATTGTCAGCTACGGTACCATGAGCCGGGTGTGTAAAACCGCCATTGACAATTTGAAACCCCAGGGGGTTGAGGTGGGTATGATCCGCCCCCAAACCCTGTTTCCCTTTCCCGAAAAGGCGGTTTTTGAGGCTGCCGCAAAGGAAAGCTGCCGGGCGGTGGTTAGCATTGAAATGAGCATGGGACAACTGGTGGAGGATGTCCAGCGCAGCGTTTCGGGAAAACGTCCCGTATCATGGTACGGAAAATGCGGCGGAGATGTGCCTACGCCTGAAGAGATCATGACCACGGTAAACGCTTTAGGTAAAGAATAAAGGAGCAAACCTGATGGGAGTAACATTTAAAAGACCGCAAGCCCTTTCAGATACGGTTACGCATTACTGTCCCGGGTGTACCCACGGTGTCATCCACCGTTTGGTGGCGGAAGTCATCGACGAACTCGACATCAGGGGCAGAACCGTCGGCATCGCCCCCGTGGGATGCGCCGTCATGGCTTATAATTATTTTACCTTCGATTTCCAGGAAGCCGCGCATGGTCGTGCACCGGCCGTGGCAACGGGCATCAAGCGGGTAAGGCCCGATCTATTGGTATTTACCTACCAGGGTGACGGCGATTTGGCCAGTATTGGTATGGGGGAGATCATTCATGCGGCTAACCGGGGTGAAAAATTTACCACTATCTTCGTCAATAACGCCGTGTACGGCATGACCGGCGGCCAGATGGCCCCGACCACCATGCCGGGCCAACGTACCACCACGACACCTTTCGGTCGGGACACGGCCGATGTGGGGATGCCCGTCAAGGTGGCCGAACTCCTGGCCGCACTCCAAACCCCCGGATATATCATCCGACAGTCGGTGCTTAAGCCCAAGCATATCATTAAGGCTAAAAAGGCCATGAAAAAGGCCTTTAAATACCAGATGGAGAACCGCTGTTATACATTTCTGGAAATCATCAGCACCTGCCCGACCAACTGGGGATTGACCCCTGCCGAGGCTGTGAACTGGGCTGAAAAGACGATGCTGCCGTACTATACCCTTGGTGAGCTGAAAACACCTGAATGATATGGAGGAGAAAGAATGCAAAGCGAAGTGATGTTCGCCGGATTTGGCGGCCAAGGTATACTGTCTATCGGCATGATCCTATCACACGCCGCCATGGAGCAAGGCTTCGAGGTTGCCTGGATCCCTTCTTACGGTCCGGAAATGCGGGGGGGAACGGCCTACTGCACCGTGGTCATCAGTGACTTGCCCATCGGTTCCCCAATTATCCGTAATCCGCTCCACTTGGTGGCCATGAACCGTCCATCCCTGGAGAAATTCGCACCCATGGTTAAGCCCGGGGGGGTCATTCTGATTAATAAATCACTCATCGACATTGGTTCGGGACGGGGGGATGTAGACGAGTTGAAGGTGCAGGCGGTTGAGATCGCCAAAAACCTCGGCAACACAAGGGCGGCCAATATTGTAGCCCTGGCTGCGTTCGTGGCCCGGAGCAAGATCGTTGACATGGCGATTTTGAGAGCCTGCGTTGAAGAAAATTTTGCCCACAAGAAAAAATTGATTCCCCTTAACATGGCTGCCGTGGACGCCGGCATAAAGGCGGCGTTGCCCGGTTAGGACGCTCCTGCTGAACAACGTGTAGGCGGCCGCCGGAAAATACCAGAAATGAGCATCTCAGTTCCTGATTATATATTAAATATTGATCCTTATGTGCCCGGTAAACCCTTGGAAGCCCTTGAACGGGAGTATGGTATTGCCGATTCCATAAAGCTGGCCTCCAATGAGAACCCCCTGGGCCCTTCTCCCAAGGCTTTGCAAGCCGTGCAGAAGGCCATTTCACAACTTCACCGCTACCCGGACGGCGGGGGATACTACCTGACCCAAAAACTGGCCGCGCACCTGGGGGTTCGTCCCGGTAATATCGTTATCGGCAACGGATCGGATGATATCCTCGGCATGCTGGTGAGGGCCTTTCTCCGACAAGGAGATGAGGCCATTATGCCCAAACCCTCCTTTTTGATGTATGATCTGGAGGTGCGTTGCTCAGGCGCGCGATCCGTACCGGTGGCGTTAAAGGCCATGTCCATCGATCTGGAGGCTATCCTTGACCGCATCACCCCTCGATGCCGGATGATTTTCCTGTGTAGTCCCAACAATCCAACCGGCAGCGTACTTTCAAAACAGGATTTCGAACATTTCCTTGCCCAGGTCCCTCCGGACATTATGGTTGTTGTGGATGAGGCCTATGTCGAGTTCGTTCGTGATCCGCTGGCCTTAAACAGTACAGATTATTTTCATGAGAACGGGAGACTGGTTACCCTGCGCACATTTTCGAAGGCTTACGGCCTAGCCGGCCTTAGAGTCGGGTACGGGATTATGCCGGAATATATCGCCCGTATTCTAAGCAGGGTCAGACAGCCGTTCAATGTGAACAGCCTCGGTCAAATAGCCGCTGCGGCGGCCCTGGAGGACAGTGAATTTTTGGAAAAAACCCTCTCCACGATTCACCATGGGCTTGACTATTTATTCCTGGCTTTGAAAAGCCTGCCCGTGCGCCATTTTCCCACCCAGGCCAATTTTTTTCTCATCGATGTTAAGAAGAGCGCCGATGACCTGTTTGAAAGTTTGCTAAAACGAGGGGTGATTGTGCGTTCCATGTCATCTTACGGTTATCCCGACCATATTCGTGTCAATGTGGGCTTGCCGGAAGAAAACCGGCGCTTCATTCAAACCCTTAAACAGGCCCTATAACCCTGTGCCATGGAACATAATATCGACACACCCGGTACACGCGGTCGGATCTTTTCTCCTCCGGCCCCCCTTTTGATCACCATCGACGGACCCGCCGGCGCTGGTAAAACAACGGTCAGCCGCATGTTGGCGGATTGCCTGTCCTACGGTTACATCGATACAGGGGCGCTTTACCGAGGTATTGCCTATCAAGTCCGTATTCAGGGAATTCAGCCCGATGATGACCAGGCCTTGAAAAGACTTTGCGGACATATGCGGTTGTCATTTGCCGACCATGCCGGTGAACAGCGCTTATTCTTGGATGGCGTTGACATTTCAGATCACATCAGAACCCGCGAAATCAGCATGCTGGCCTCTGTACTGTCAGCACGGCGCGTGGTTAGAAAGTGCCTTTTGCAAATACAACGCCGCCTGGGTCAGGGGAAGGGCGTTGTTTTCGAGGGACGAGATATGGGCACGGTCGTATTTCCAGATGCCGACGTTAAATTCTTTCTAGGCGCATCCCTAGAGGTACGCGCACGACGACGCTATGCCGAGTTGACATTGAAGGACACCGTCGATTTAAAAAGTCTTGAGAAGGAGATTCGCAAGCGGGATGCCAACGACAGCTCCAGGGTACTGGCCCCGCTCGCCGCCGCCGATGACGCCCTGGTTATCGACTCCACCGATCTGTCTGTCGGCGAAGTGGTCGATTTGATGATCACCCATATCAGAGATGTAATCGCACGATAAAATTGTTATTGAATAGTTAAAAATAATCTGATAGCGTTAGTAGATTAGGCCGTCCGTGGGTGACGGCCGTAGAAAAATAGTTCAAGGGGGAATGTGTTAAATGGAGAATGTGGTGGAAAACGATTCAAGCCAACACTCAGGCGGTGAAGAACAACCAGTAGAGACTGATGCGGTATCCAATGATAAGACTGCAGCTGAATCTGATACAGTGGAATCGGATACAGCAGGATCGGATGCGACAGGATCTGATACATCCGGGGCGGCACAAAAAGAGACGGTGCAAGAGGACCGTTTCGATGAAAAACCTGACGATGAAAGCGACGAAGATATGGAAAGCCTCATGGAAATGTATGAGGAAAGCTTCAAGCGCTTCGCGGAGGGAGAGGTGGTAACCGGAAAAATCATTTCGGTTGATAAAGACCATGTGCTTGTGGACATCGGATATAAGTCCGAAGGACAGATTCGCATTTATGAATTCATGAATGATCAGGGTGATGTGGCCGCGGAGATCGGCGATAGTGTCGAGGTGATGGTTGAATGGTGGGACGACGATAATGAGGTCGTCGTGCTTTCCAAGGAGAAAGCCACGCAGGTGAAGGTGTGGGAGGAAATCCGCAAAATATACGATGAGGGTGGTACTATCGAAGGCGTTATTACCAACCGGGTCAAGGGCGGCTTTTCAGTCGATGTGGGCGTCCAGGCCTTTTTGCCGGGTTCCCAAGCCGATTTGCGTCCCATCCGCAATCTGGATGAAATGGTCGGCCAGACCTTTGATTTCAAAATTCTCAAGTATAACCGCAAGCGTAGCAATATCGTACTGTCCAGACGGGTGATTCTGGAAGAGGAGCGGGAGGCTGCCCGGGCGGCGACGTTGGCCTCGATCCACGAGGACAAAATCGTGGACGGTATCGTTAAAAATATTACCGAGTATGGTGTGTTCGTCGATTTAGGGGGTGTGGATGGCCTGCTGCACATCACCGACATTTCCTGGGGCCGCGTAAAGCATCCCTCGGAACTGTTTACCATCGGTGACGAAATCAAGGTGAAAATCCTGAACCTGGATGTCGAAAAGGAGCGGGTCTCCCTAGGTATGAAACAGCTGACTCAGGATCCGTGGTTATCGGTGACCGATAACTACCCCGTTGGGTCCCGCATCGTCGGTAGGGTTGTCAGCCTTACCGACTATGGTGCTTTTGTGGAGCTGGAAGAGGGCATAGAAGGACTGATTCACGTTTCCGAGATGTCATGGACCAGGAAAGTCAGGCACCCATCCAAGGTGGTTTCCGTGGGAGAAGAGGTGGAGGCGGTGGTGTTGGACATTAAACCCGAAAACCGCCGTATATCCCTGGGAATGAAACAGGTTGTCCCCAATCCGTGGGAGGTTATCAGCGAAAAATATCCCGTGGGTACGACCATTGAGGGGAAAATAAAAAACATCACCGATTTCGGGCTTTTTATCGGTATCGATGAAGGTATAGACGGACTGGTCCATATTTCCGATATTTCATGGACAAAGCGGATCAAGCACCCCTCTGAGCTGTATAAAAAGGGTGACATGGTCCAGGCCATTGTTCTGGATATAGAGAAGAAAAGTGAACGCTTCTCACTGGGCATCAAACAACTAAAGGCCGATCCCTGGAAGACGGTGGCGGAACGCTATGAAGCCGGCAAGGAAATCACCGGTACGGTGACCAACGTCACCGATTTCGGCGTTTTCGTGGAACTTGAAGAGGGAATTGAAGGTCTTGTACACGTTTCGGAGATCAGCAAGGAAAAGATCAATACTCCCGTGGGCAAATTTGAAGTGGGTGAGGTGATTACGGCCCGGGTGATGAACATCAACAGCCACGAGAGGCGGATCGGCTTGTCCATCAAAAGGCTTGAAATGGAAGACGATCAAAACCTACTCAGCGAATATGTGAACAGTATGAAACCCGCCACCTCCGCCTTTGGAGAGATTTTGCGTGAAAATCTTCAGGAAAAGCTGAAAGAATAACGCAGGAGACCGCCCGATGTTTTCCCGAAGACATCCTATTTTATTCTTCCTGCTGGCCTTCACTACCATCACGATGGGTGCGTGTATCGTTATCACGGCCACTATTGTGCTGGGTATGGGAGGCCTTCATCGGTCGGCAAGGGAAATACCCAACAAACCGTGTGTGGGGATTGTAGAAATAAACGGCGTCATCTCGGAATCCGAGAGCATCATTAAAGATCTCAAGCGATTGCGGAGTAATGACGCCGTAAAAGCCATCGTCGTACGAATTGACTCACCGGGAGGCGGAATCGGCCCTTCTCAGGAAATCTACAGGGAAGTCAGGAAAACCACCCAAGAAAAGAAAGTTTTCGCATCCATGGGAGCACTTGCCGCCTCAGGCGGATATTATGTAGCGGCGGCAACCGACGGTATCATGGCCAATCCCGGTACGATCACAGGCAGTATCGGTGTTGTCATGGGCTTTGCCGATATCCAGGCCTTGCTGGAAAAAATCGGTCTGTCCCCGGTGGTCATAAAGAGCGGACAGTATAAGGATATGGGGTCTCCGGTTCGAGACATGACCCCGACGGAAAGACAACTCATGACCAACCTGGTCGACGAGCTGCACCAGCAGTTTGTCAACGATATCGCCGAGGGCCGTGAAATGGACCCCGACCTGGTGGCCTCTTTTGCAGATGGACGGATTTTCACCGGGCAGACGGCCAAAAACAACGGGTTTGTGGACCGTATGGGAAATCTGGAAGATGCCGTCGATTGGGCCGGACGCTCGGGCGGCATTGAAGGAGAGATTGAGGCGGTTTACCCACGCGAGAAAAAATTCTCATTCCTGCATCATTTGGCCGAGAACACCCTCAAAGCGATACTCAATGACTTTGCCATCCGGAAGCTGTTTAGCGCTTACTTATATCAGCCCTGACCTGTCGATACCCTGGTCTTTCGATATAGTAGGAGCCACCCCATAGAATTCACATAAAAACACTCACATCCCCCTGCCCTTCACGAATTATCTCGGGTATGTCATTAATAAGCGAAATCACACTGGACGGTTTTCCGGGAACCGGACCACCGTCGATGACCACATCAATACGCTTACCGAAAAAGTCATGGATCAGGGATGGATCGTAAAAAAGGGCGTTGTCCGGGGCTTTAGCGCTTGTAGAGATGATGGGATTATTAAGAACCCTGACCAGGGCCAGACAGATATTGTTGTCCGGCACGCGGATACCGGCGGTTTTTCTTTTGGTCAGCATGATCTTGGGCACCAGTTTTGATCCTTCCAACACAAAGGTGTAGGGGCCCGGTAAAAGCCGGCGCATGGTTTTATAGGCGTAGTTGGATACCTTGGCGTAATGACTGATATTTTTTAGGTCCGAACAGATGAAGCTAAAGGGCTTTTTCTTATCCCGTTGCCGAAGCTGATAGATCCTCTGGATGGCTTTTTTGTTTAGAATGTCACATCCGATTCCGTAGTAGGTGTCTGTAGGATAGGCGATAACCCCCCCGCGTTTAAGCACATCTACGACCCTGTTGATCAAGCGTTCCTGAGGGTTGACGGGATTTATTTTTATCAACATCTCTTTGCGAGCCCTTTTTTGAGTAACCTGCTTTTCTCTGAATGCCAGGGGTTGAGTTGCCTGCCGTGCGCAAGGCCTCATTACTATGCACCGGATTCGGTTGTCAAGTTTGCAACAAAGCATTGCCAAAAAAACAGCCGTCTGATATTTATTTCGGATAGCCAGTCATATCCACCGCTTTTGAAACCGCAAAAATGTACTCAACTGTGATGCTGATAATTCCAAGACGTATCCATATCGGAAAATGGAGGGGTTTTTACACGCCCAGACCGAGTGGTAGGCAAGACATGACAGGGGGAACCGATGATTGAAAAAATCCAAGAGGAAGCTTACTCTTTTGATGATCTGCTTTTACTGCCCGGCTATTCCGCTATTCTACCCCGGGAAGTAAATGTAAGCACCCGCTTAACCAGGAACATATCCTTGAACATACCCATTGTCAGTGCGGCCATGGACACCGTTACCGAGGCGGGTACCGCCATCAGTATGGCCAGAGAAGGTGGTATCGGCTTTATTCACCGCAACATGAGCATCGAAGACCAGGTCATGGAAGTCGACCAGGTCAAGAAATCCGAAAGTGGTATGATTGTAGACCCGGTGACCATCCATCCGGGTCAACTTATCCGTGAGGTGTTGGATCTCATGAAAAGGTTCCGCATTTCCGGAGTTCCGGTAATAAAAGACGATCAATTGGTGGGCATCGTGACGAACCGGGATCTACGATTTGAAAAAGATCTGGATAAGACCGTTTCCGAAGTGATGACCCATGAAAACCTGATTACGGTCTCGGAGGGCATTACCCTGGAAGAATCCAAAAAGCTGCTGCACAAACATCGTATCGAAAAACTGCTTGTGGTAGACGCAAAGGGGCGCTTAACCGGATTGATCACCATCAAGGATATTGAAAAAATTAAAAAATATCCCAATGCCTGCAAGGACTCCATGGGACGGCTCAGGGTTGGAGCGGCTGTGGGCGTCGGTCCCGATATGGAGGAACGGGCGCAGGCCCTGGTCGGGACCGGTGCGGATGTGATGGTGTTCGATACCTCACACGGGCATTCTAAAAATGTGATCGAGGCGGTCAAACGATTGAAATACCTCTTTGATGATATCGAGCTGATCGCCGGTAATGTGGCCACCGCAGCCGGTGCCAAGGACCTCATTGAGGCCGGGGTGGACGGCGTTAAAATCGGAATCGGACCCGGATCCATCTGTACCACGCGGATCGTGGCGGGAATTGGTGTGCCGCAGCTGTCGGCGATCATGAATTGCCGTTCCATGGCTGAAAAAAGTGGTGTTCCGCTCATTGCCGACGGTGGCGTGAAGTATTCCGGAGACATTACCAAAGCATTGGGTGCCGGTGCCGACACGGTTATGATCGGCAGCCTATTTGCCGGGGCGGAAGAGAGCCCGGGTGAACTGATTCTCTTTCAAGGCCGCTCTTATAAGATATACCGCGGCATGGGATCTCTTGAGGCCATGAAAAAAGGCAGCAAAGATCGGTATCACCAGGAAGACACGGATGCGGTGGATAAGCTCGTACCCGAGGGTATTGTGGGCCGGGTACCTTATAAAGGGGCCCTTTCGGATACCATTTTTCAGCTTGTGGGCGGGTTAAAGTCCGGGATGGGGTACGTCGGCTGCCGCGACCTGGCGGAACTGAAGCAGAAAGCGCGCTTTGTCAAAATCAGCTCCGCCGGTATGCGGGAGAGTCATGCCCACGATGTGATCATCGTAAAGGAAGCCCCCAACTACCGCCTGGAATAAAACCGGCCGAACCCAATCAGGCAGATACGGCGGCCGCGTCGCGCTCAATGCCGGAAGCTGCGTCTTAAAGGGCCAATCATGAATGACGATCGTTCCCTGAACCCAAGCAAGATCAATTTTACCCATCTCCATGTGCATACCCAGTACAGCCTTCTCGACGGAGCCATCAGGGTCGAGTCCCTGCTGGAGCGCGCCCGGAAATTTGCTATGCGCTCCGTTGCCATCACCGACCATGGCACTATGTTCGGTACCATCGATTTTTATCAAAAGGCGGTGGGAGCCGGTCTCAAACCCATTATTGGGTGTGAAGGTTATTTAGCGCCACGCACGATTGCGCACAAAACCCCCCAGGACAAAAAAGGGCTCTCCCACTTGATACTCCTGGCGGAAAATGAGGAGGGCTACCGCAACCTCTGCCGGCTGGTGACCATCGCCCAACTGAAGGGGTTCTATTATAAACCCCGTATCGATAAGGCGCTGTTGAAACAGTACCATCGAGGACTGATCGCCCTGTCCGCCTGTTTGCAGGGTGAGATACCCAAGCGTATCGGCGAGGGTAATATTGCGGCGGCTGAGGCGGCCGCCCGGGAGTATATTCATATTTTTGGTGAAGACAATTTTTTTCTGGAGGTTCAGAAAAACGGTATTTCCAGGCAGGAAGAGATCAACCACGCTTTAGCCGAGATGAGTGAGCGTATGTCCATACCCCTTGTGGCCACCAATGACTGTCACTACCTGGATCCCCAAGATGTGGATGCCCACGATGTACTGCTATGCATCCAGACCGGAAAAACCGTTAGGGATACAAACCGTCTCAAATTCAGGACCGACCAGCTCTATTTCAAATCCGGGCAAGAGATGTGCGCTGACTTTGAAGCCTTTCCGAATGCGGTTGAAAACAGTAGCATTATTGCCGGAAGATGCAATGTGGAATTGACCTTCGGGGAATTCCACTTCCCGAAATTTGCCACGGAGTCGGCTTCATCCCTAGAGGATTTCTTCGATGAGAAAGTTGGGGAGGGATTCGAACTGAGATTGAAAAATCTCAAAGCCGCTAATCCGGATCTGAAGCTGGAAGACTATACGCGGCGGCTGGCCAAGGAGACGGACCTTATCAAACGTATGGGTTTCTGCGGCTATTTTCTTATCGTGGCCGATCTAATCGGTTATGCCAAAAAGAATAAAATTCCCGTCGGACCCGGTCGGGGGTCGGCCGCCGGCAGCCTGGTAGCGTATTCATTGGGGATTACCGATATCGATCCCTTGGCTTATGGACTGATCTTTGAGCGCTTTTTAAATCCGGCCCGCAAAAGCATGCCGGATATCGATGTCGATTTTTGCATCAACGGCCGGGAAGATGTGTTTAAGTACGTGGTCAATCGCTATGGAGGGGGGGAGTATGTGGCCCAAATCATCACCTATGGAAAAATGAAAACCCGGGCGGTTATCCGGGATGTGGGCCGCGCCCTTGATATCCCTTTGCGTGAAGTTGACGGCATCGCTAAACTAGTACCTGATGTGCTCAATATCAGTCTGGATAATGCTTTGAAACAAGAGCCCCGGCTCGCGGAAATGACCAAAAAAAATAAGGAGGTTGCCAACCTGATCAATATCTGCCGCGTGTTGGAAGGCTTACCCAGGCATGCCTCGACACATGCGGCCGGCGTGGTCATAGCGGATAAACCCCTGGTGGAGTATCTACCCCTCTACAGGGGGAAAAAGGGAGAAAT
>CAZWGD010000028.1:0-11496 GCA_964633235.1 uncultured Desulfobacteraceae bacterium
TTGAAACAGGAAATTATTCGGAAAATCAACGCCGGTCTTGACAACCAACAGATAAAAGACATTCTATTTAAAATCGGACCGGTATGAGGATGACAGCCACCTCTTGGCGTTAATGCGATGGAAGCCGTTACCGCAGATTCCTTTTTTAACGGCCGCATCCGGGTGTTTCAGCCCCGGAACGGGTACCGGTTTTCCCTTGATGCCTTACTGCTTGCCAGCCATGTATGCCCCGGCCCCCGTGAGACGATCCTTGATCTGGGAACGGGGGTTGGTATTATCCCCTTAATCCTCGCCCACCGATATCCAAAAAACCGAATTTTCGGTATTGAGCTGCAGCCCGAACTCGCCCGGCTGGCCGTGCGTAATGTGGAGGAAAACGAACTAACGGACCGGATTTCCATTCGTTTGGGAGACATGAAATCGATGGATGCGGCCTGGACTGGCGGAGCGGTGGATTGGGTGGTCTGTAATCCCCCCTATCGCCTACCCCTTTCGGGAAGGACCAATCCCAACCGCCAAAAAGCGGTCGCCCGGCATGAAATCAAGGTGAACCTTGCGGAAGTGGTGGGCACCGCCTGCCGGATGCTGCAGGTTTCCGGAAAATTCGCCACCATCTACCCGGCGGAACGGCTGGCCGATCTGGTTGCGGCCATGAGGTCAGCCGGCATCGAACCCAAACATCTGCGAACGATCCATTCCCGCAGAGAGACAGCGGCCAAGCTCCTTCTGATAACCGGTAAAAAAGGGGGGCGACCGGGTATGCGTATCGCGCCTGCCCTTATTATTTATGCATCCGACTGTACATCTAATGAGCCCGATTACACCCCGGAAGTGAAAGCCATGTTCGATCGCTGATCAGGGTGGCTGAGGGGTCTACGCCAAAAACCGCTAGCGGTAATACATGCGGTACCATTCTACAAAGCGTTTGATTCCCGTCTCAATAGGCGTATGCGGCCTAAAACCGACATCCCTTGCCAAATCATCAATATCCGCATAGGTTTCCGGGACATCCCCCGGTTGAAGGTTGCGGAACACTTTATGCGCCTTTTGCCCCACTTCCTTTTCGATGATGGATACGAAATCCATCAGATTTACGGCGTTGTTATTGCCGATATTATACAGCCGGTATGGCGCGTAAGATGTGCCGGGATCCGGCCGGTCCCCTCGCCATTCAGGATTCGGCACGGGTCGCGTCGCCATGACCCGAACCACGCCCTCAATAATGTCATCGATATAGGTAAAATCCCGGCGCATCTTTCCGTGGTTAAAGACCTGGATCGGTTGGCCCTCCATGATGGCACGGGTAAACAGAAAAAGGGCCATATCAGGCCGTCCCCAAGGGCCGTAAACGGTGAAAAACCGAAGTCCGGTGCAGGCCAGATCATACAAATGGCTGTACGAATGGGCCATTAACTCATTGGCCTTTTTAGTGGCTGCATAGAGCGATACCGGGTGGTCCACATTGTCATGGATGGAAAAAGGCATCTTGGTATTGGCCCCGTACACAGAGCTCGATGAGGCAAACACCAAATGTCTGACATGGTGGTGTCGACAGCATTCCAGCAGATTCACGAAGCCCACAATATTGGCATCAATATAGGCGTGGGGATTGACCAGGGAGTATCTGACACCGGCCTGGGCCGCCAGATTGACCACCACGTCAAAATTTTCGGCTTTGAAAACCACTTCAACATCCCTCCGCTTGGAGAGATCCACCTTGGCAAACCTGAAGGTGTCAAAGGCCGTCAATTGCACCAAACGATTTTTTTTGAGGCCGACGTCATAGTAGTCGTTAAGATTATCGAGCCCGGTGACCCGGTAACCGTCTTCCAACAGTCGTTTTGCCAGATGGAATCCGATGAAGCCGGCCGCACCCGTAATCAGCACCCGCTCAAAGGTAAACTTCATAGCTTCTCCCTCTTCAGGCCCCAAGCGGGTCGACAACAAAACACCATGCCCGCTTGCAGCCGTCGGTCCTCCATAGCATAATCCATCGATATTCACCACGGGAATCCGGGCCATGTTCGCCGAGTGGTTCCGTTTGACACTTTCCTGACCACATCCGGCGGCCTTGATAATGTTCGGTATAGTGATAATAATGGTACATGAACAAATGAATCCGTTTGCCGGAAAAGCACCCGGTGGTCCGGCTTACAAAAAAGATAACCATAAAAGAGATATGCCAAATGACGACAACCGATTTTACGTTCGAACAGGGGCCCATTCGGCCTCCCAATGAAGCCCGTAGTCTGCTCTTGCGGCTGACCCGCAACTGTCCGTGGAACCAATGCCTGTTTTGCCCCGTTTATAAGCAACGAAAATTTTCCCTGCGCTCCGTGGATGAAATTAAAAGGGACATTCAAGCCGCCAGAAACGCCGCCGACGACATCATCTCCATCTCCAAACAACTGGGATGTGATGGTAAGGTCAACGATCCGGTGATCAGCCACATCTTTAACCGATCCGCATACGGCAGTCATTATCGCAGTGTGGCCTTATGGTTGTACTACGATACGGGGGCCTGCTTTTTACAGGATGCCGACAATCTGATCATGAAAACCGATGACCTGGAAGAGGTGCTTTTATTCCTGATGAAGAAATTTCCGGAAATCCGGAGAGTAACCACCTATTCGAGATCAAGAACCATTGTGCGTAAATCGATTGAGCAGCTGCAGCGCATTCGCCGCGCCGGATTAAACAGAATCCATATCGGCCTTGAAACCGGATACGACCCCCTTCTCAAGCTGGTAAAAAAAGGCGTCACCGCCGCCCAGCAGATCGAAGCGGGGAAAAAGGTGCTGGCGGCGGGCATGGAACTGTCCGAATACGTCATGCCGGGATTGGGCGGCCAGGAAATGGCGGAGCAACATGCCGTGGAGACCGCCCGCGTGCTCAATGAAATCAATCCGGACTTTATCCGTCTGCGCAGCCTGCGCGTGCCCAGACGTGTGCCCCTTCATGAAAAGCTGGTTGACGGTACCTTTACCCTGCAAACAGATGATATGCTCGCCCAGGAAATCAAAATTTTTATCGAAACCCTGGACGCCATTACCAGTACGATCACCAGTGACCATATCATGAACCTCCTGGAAGAGATTTCGGGAAAGCTGCCCGGTGATAAGGAAAAGATGCTGGCCGTGATCGATAAATATCAAAGACTGTCCGATATGGATCGCCTGGTTTACAGGATCGGTCGCCGGGGCGGTACATATCGCTCCACCGACGATCTAAGGAAGGATCCGGCCACCTATGCAAAGATCAAGGATTTTATCCAGGAAACCATATCAAGTGAAGGAAAACAGGGTATGGAAAGAATGATCACCGAAATGGTTGACCAGTATATCTGATTTGCCGGGGTATCTGATTTGTTATATGCATTCGGCCAGATCTGCCGAAGAGAACGGGAGATCCCGGAAAATACGCGTTTCCAAGACCGTGGTTTTCTTCCATAGGATCTGGATGCGCTTACCCAGGGCCGGGTCCTGACCGTATTTGTCCAGGATATAAGCCTTTCTTTCCGGCAACCCGACAATACGATCATGGAGAACCCGTTTGTCGGCATAGTTGACGATTTCCGCCTCGGTTAGTGGTTGCGACAGGCATTCTGACACGAAGTACGCATCCAGCAGCACATGCTGGCCCACGATGCGGGCTACATCCGGATAACCCAAGGCCTGCAGGAATTCGGCACCGGTGAGGGCATGATCTTCTCCCGTCGAGAAGCTGCGGGTTTTGGTGATATCGTGGAGCAGCGCGCTGGCAAACACCAACTCCCGGTTGAGATGAATACCTTGGGCAGCGAGCTGGTCCACTAGAAAAACCGCCACGCGACAGACCTGCCACGAGTGGTCGATATGATCCAACATTCCCATATCATGGAGCAATTGCCGGCAGGTTTCCTCGGATGGGATATGGATTGTACTGTTTTGCATGAGATCCAACCGTATTTTTATAGCTTGGCTTAGGTTACGCCTGCCTCAAGTAGTTTAGAAAGTTGCTCAGGCAGACGGTGCTTTGATACCGCTCTTCGCCAGCGGGACAGATATCTTTGGCGCAGGCGCTTTTTGGACCCCTGAAACAGACGGCCTTTGTCGAAATCGAGCAGATAGGCCCTTTTTTCACCATTAACAATGACATTTCCGGGGTGTAAATCCACATGCAAGATCTTATGGTCGATCAACAGGCTTACCTGGCGGGCAATATCTCGCATCACGGCCGGAATGTCATCTTGCTTTTTCAGGCAGTACCGGGCCAGGGTTCCCCGGTTCTCTATCTTCTTGGTGATCAGCCAGGCTTGGTAGCGCCATCCCTTCGTGTGAGCGTAAGCGACTGGTTCAGGTGTAGGGACACCCAAGCCTCTGACCGTGTTCAATAGCTCGAATTCAACTTCACAGCGGGTTTTTCCCCAGCGGAGATAGGTGCGTCGGTTGAAGGTGCCCATCAATCCACCACGCAGATACGCTTTTATCACTACCGGACCGATCTTTTGAACCTCTTTAAAATTGACCGGAGCGCGTCCATTCAACCCGGCATTTTGCTGGATGGTTGACTGAGAGAAAGCCTCGGCCATTTGTTGCCGTTGTATGGCCGACAGGGGTAGCAAAGAACCGAAAACATAAGGTCCATGGATTATTTTCTGGGATGTGTGCAAATCGGCTGTCTCTTTATTGAAAATTCAGGCATTCGCTCATGGAAACAGAAGTCCCTTATCTTGACATATCCAGTGTATTTTGACATATTTCCGCCAAAATAACAAGTTTTCAACCCAACCCGCCATCCGGGAAACCATCATGGATCACTACCTGCTCTTTGTGAGCAAGGCTTACTCTTTTGCCATTCTGAGGCCGTTGCAAGCGGCGATTGCCAAACGGGGCGGCCGGGCCGCCTGGTTTGTTCATGGCCCCTTTGATGCCCTTCTAAAAAATGATGAACGCCGCCTGACAACCGTGAAGGCGGTAAAGGACTTCAACCCCAAGGCTGTCTTTGTCCCTGGAAACTGGGTGCCGGATTTTTTCCCTGGGGTCAAAGTGGAAATTTTCCATGGGTTCGGTATTGAAAAAAAAGGGCATTTCGATATCCGCGGATTGTTCGACCTCTACTGTACCCACGGACCGTTGACCACACGCCGTTTTCAAGCCCTGGCGCGGAAACACCGCTTTTTCCATGTAGCCGAAACCGGATGGCCCAAGATGGACGTCTTATTTCAATATCCAGTGGCGGCCCCCAATTCCGAATTTGCCCGGGAAGGAAAAGACGGTGTTAAGAAACCTGTGGTGCTCTACGCCCCGACCTTCAGTCCGGCTTTATGCTCGGCCGGGAAACTTATTAAGGTAATTGATCGTTTAGCCCATGAGGGGCGGTATGCATGGGTGATAAAATTTCACCCCCTGATGGACAAAAAAATCATGTCCGCCTACCGGCGGCTCGAGGGTGAGCACCTGCATGTCGCCAAACGGCCGGATATCATTCCCTACATGCAGTCAGCCGATTTGATGTTGACAGACACATCTTCGGTGATCATGGAGTTTACGCTACTCAACAAACCGGTGGTGACCTTCAGGACCAGAAAACCGCAGGCCCACATGCTGGATGTTAGAAAACCGCACGATCTGCCCAGGGCCCTGGATAGGGCTCTGGAACGGCCCCCCGACCTGCTACGGGCCATGCGGCAGTTCGCCGACCAAATGCACCCCTATACCGACGGAAAATCCAGTGAGCGCGTGTTGGCCGCCACGGATGATTTCATAGCAAACCAGATCGGGAAACTAAAACCCAAACCCCTGAACCTATGGCGTAAGTATCAGGTTCGCCGGCGGTTACGCTACCCCCACATGAGGTAGACGCCATGCAAGTCGCTTTCGATGTGCCCCAGTTGTATTATCTGCCCCAGTACACACCGGTCGGGGAGGAACTCACCCGGCGGGGGGTCGAGGTCTGGTTTGTTGTCTATCAGGATCCGGATATGCAGCCGATTCTCACAGGCGTGGTGGATAAGGAAGGCCTTCCGGCGAAATGGGTTGCCGGTGATAGCCAAGCCAGTGCTTTATATGCCCGCATGCGACCGGATTGGGTTGTCTTTGGAAACGGCACCCGGCATTTGGGGCGCCTGCCGGAACGTACGAAGACCGCATTGCTGTATCACGGTATCGGTGTAAAGTCATGTTACTATGACGCGGACTTAATGGGGATGGATGTGCGCTTTGTCGAGGGGGATTATCGGTTGCGGATACTCGGGGAGCGCTATCCCCAAGCCACAATGATAAATACGGGTTTTGCCAAACTCGACCCATTGTTTCAGCCCTCCCCTGCCAAGCCGATGGGATTTGATCTGCAAATGGCTGGTCTGGACCCCGGCAAACCCACGCTGCTATACGCCCCCACCTTTTTTCCCAGCTCCATCGGCCTTATGGCCGACGACTGGCCTTCCCAGTTTGACGCTTACAACCTGATTGTCAAACCCCACTTTTTCACCTTCAGCAAAGCCAGGTACCGGATTCAGCTTGAAAAGCTCAAGCGGTGGCGCAGCTTTGAAAATGTGTATCTGGCTGCTCCAGAGGATTATTCACTGGTGCCGTTCATGGGTCCTGCGGATATATTAATCAGTGAAGCCTCGTCAGCCTTTTTTGAATTCGCCGCCTTGGACAAACCGATTGTTTGGTGCGATTTCTACAAGGTACGCTGGAATTACCGCGGCCTGTTTGGATACCGACTGAAGCGCCGGCTGGATCCCGATATGGATAGGTACGCCGATATCGGGGCCCATGCACGCACTTATAGAGATTTGAAACAGGTGATCGATCAGCAGGTGGACCACCCGGACATGTATCATAAACAACGTCGGCGCTATACCCGGATGTTGTTGGGAGATTCGGACGGCAACGCCGCCGTGCGGATCGCGGACTATTTGTTGTCCAACGTGAACAAGAAGCAAACGCATACGGATGGGGGATAAAAACCCGGCCGGGTTAACGGAGAGTTGCGCAAAGGCGAGAGAGATGTTCAATTTTCAACTGTTCTAATTGGGTAGAGTCGAAATCACTTTGCCCAGACCGTAAGGAGGATAGCATGGGGAGATGGTGCCGTGGAATCATCGTGATTGTTGTTTGGGGATTTTCATTGCCCTGTTTGGCCCAGGATGTGGGTGTCGAGCTGACAGTGGGAAAGACGTTGGTCGACGGCCATTTGACCTATCGACGTCCCAGCGCCATGGCCGATTTGGTTACCGGTCTGGGAGGCTATTATCAAAAAGACAGTCAGGAACGCATCGGCTGGGTGGACGCCTGGGTGGGAGCCGGCAGCCACGGTATGATCCCTTTCATGTCCTTCGATGTGGGATTTAAAGGAATTTCAGGGCGGGTCAAGGATACCGGTATCAAAGAAAAGATCGGCGGACTGGGGTTTTTTGTGTCCGGCAAGTATTCTCTATTTGAAATGACATCCTATTTTCCGGCTTCCCTGATATTGGACCTGCTTTACATTCCTGAAATATTGTCCTTCCAAGAGATGACGGACCTGTTGCAAGTGCGTGCCGGTGTGGGTATCCATATCGTTGAAAACGCCAGCATTCTGGTGGGCTATCAGTACTCACGCCTGGGCCTTGATACCGGTACAAGCCAGAGCGACATTAATGATCGCGCAATTTACTTCGGTTTGGGGTTGTACTTCTGATTTTTGCTGCTGAACGCTTAATACCGGATTTGGTATCCATGTGGATCGGGCCTTTACATCACCCCAGAGCCCGGAAAAGATAGGCGCAAAAAACGCCCAGATAATTACCTACGGCATAGCCGATGATGCCTGTCGTCAGACCGGATACGACGATTTCCTTATTTTTCAAAGCCCCTGCAACCACGGGCACAAAGGGTGGAGAACAAATGGCCGCCACCGAGGTGATTAAAACCGTGTCGGCATCTACCTTAAATACCATGGAAAGCAGCATGTGGATCGCCATGGCACCAAAAACCATGCAGATTATCCAGACCAGCAGAATCGGAGCAGTGTCGAACAGCCGGCTCAGCTCAGCCATGGAGGCCACTGCCATGCAGAAGATCAGGATGAAGTACTGACCGAGCTGGAATGTCATGGGGATTTTGCGGATCCTTTGAACTGTGGAAGCCGCAATACCCAAGGTGGTGATGGCCAGGATCGCCGCGGCCATGGACACACTCTGGGGTAACATCAGGGTGAGCCCACCGCCTATGGCGAAAATTAAGGCTGACAGTCCCAGTGCTTTGAGCAGGCCGATCACCACCGATGGCCGAAAAATTCCGCTATAGTTGTTGATATCTTCCAGGGGAGCGGTTTTAACCGGAGTGTTCATGGAGGAAAACGCCGGCAGGAAAAAGAGAAGGATTTTCCGGGCAAGGGTAATGGCAAAAAGAATATAGACGGCGCTGACGGCAACGTCGGCGGTATGGACCGCCAGGTAGGTGCTGGAATCAACCGCCAGGGCGGTTTTTAGAGCGGCCAGGTTGGGGGTGCCCCCGGTATAAACACCGATCATCAATCCAGAGACTTTCCAGGCATCTTCGATTCGGCCCTGGAACAGCAGGTTGCCGACCATACTCATAATCACGACCGCGACTATGACCAAAACCAGCGAAATTGCGGTTTTCGGCGCCAAGCGCAGCCACTGCCGGATATCAAGGGAAAAAAGCAGCAGGGGCAGGCTAAGAGGGACGGTTACAGTTGCCAGGGTGTCCAGAACAGCGGCGCTGCCGGGCGGCAGTATGTTACTGTTGCCGATCAGGATCCCGCCCAGGTAACAGATAATAACGGCACCGAGCTTATCGACGACAGGGTACCGCCGGCACAGGTAAATAACCAGTATGGGGAACAGGACGTAAAAAGCCGCTACCAAAATGATCATAACAACTTCCACCGTATCAGGTTCCCATAGTCCAGGCCCTAAAAATTATGCCAGCAGCTTCCGTTTCAAGCGTACATAGGCCATAGCCGCTTTTGCGGCCCAGCCGGTCTGTTGCCCGCTCGTTTTGTGGCCGTCTTCCATACCGGGCAGGCGCAGTGGTTTTCCGCCGGGAGTGTAAATGTCCGTCATTATCTTAAGGACCTCTTTGCGGACCATACCCCTGAGCGGTATATGGGCCATCATGCCATACATGGCGGCTGTTCCCCGTGAAGCCTGTTCCGGATGACGCCGGACATATTCGACAGCCTCGGCAAGGTCGGCAAGATAGCGGGAAGCCACCTCCGCATGCAGGGGCATGACCATGGCGTGCAGGCAATCGGGTCTCTGCTGGCGGTCGATATGCCAGCCCTTTTTTTCCATACGGTCGGCTATGGCGTATATACTCAGGTTTTTCTGTGTAGACTGAAAGGCAAAGAGACTCATGGGGGGATCACCCAGTACTTTCAAATCCGGGATAGCATTGATCCCGTCAATCAGGTGCCGAGTGGTTTTCATGATGATGCGGGCATTTTCAAGATACCCTTCCCGGCCCATGGCCTGCATGGCCGCCCATGCCGCTGCGATGCACCCCCCGGGGCGGGTACCGAGAAGGGCCGGCGATGCAAAGACGCCGCCGGGCCAGTTCTCGTAAACAAATATCTGGTGTTTCAGATAAGCGGCGTGGCGATAGAGGATTGTAGCGGCACCCTTGGCTGCATATCCATATTTGTGGGTATCGGCGGATATGGAAGTTACCCCGGGTACCCGGAAATCAAACCGGGGAATGGGGTAGCCGAGCTGTTCGACAAACGGCAGTAGGTACCCCCCCACACAGGCATCCACATGGAGGGGAATATGATTTTTAAAGGCCAGTTGACCCAGGTCTTCTATGGGATCGATCATGCCGTGGGGATATTGGGGTGCAGAGCCAAGGATCATGATGGTGCGGCGGTTGATTCTTTTTTTCACGGCACCCACGTCGACACGGTAATTCGCATCCAGGGGTGCATGCACCGCCTTGACACCGAAATAGCCGGCGCCTTTTTCCCAAGCCACATGGGCCGATTCCGGCAGGATCATCTCCGGTGTTCCTTTGAACGACCGCCTGCTTTTTGCCAGATCACGGTAGGTTTTTACCGCTAATAGGCAGCTTTCCGTACCACCGGCCGTCATGACGCCGCAGACATGTTCATCGCCGTTTAATAGTACGGCAGTCATACGGATCACTTCGGTTTCAAAACGCTGCAGGCTTTTAAAAGCCATGGGATTTAAACCGTTGGCGGAAAAATATAACCCGTGGGCTTCCTTAAGAAAGCGCGTATACTCCTCCCCCAGGTAATAAACCAGGCTCCACATCCTGCCGCTTGCATAGTCGGGATCGGCCATTCCATAGGACCGCATGGTGCCAAGAATTTCTTCCTGAGAGCGGCCCTGCTCTGGAAGACCAGTTTGATGAGAATTCATTTTGGCCGCCTCTTCCAGATCAGTCTACCGCGCTTCTATTCTTTCCGTCAACTCAGGAATGAAATCCAAAATATCGGCCTCTACGCCCACATCGGCCACTTGAAATATAGGGGCATTGGGATTTTTATTCACGGCCACGATAAACGGATTCCCCTTAAGACCGCCGAGGTGCTGGAAGGATCCACTGATACCCATGGCCAGGTAAACTTTGGGTTTGACTGTCTGGCCCGAAGTGCCGACCTGGCGGGATTTTTCCAGCCACTTGGCATCAACGACAGGCCTGGAGCAGGACACTACGGCTCCCATAGCGTCGGCCAACTCCTGGGCAATTTCAAGATTATCTTCATCTTCGATGCCCCGGCCGATGGATACCAGCACATCTTCTTTGGTGATGTCCACATCACCGACCTCCGCAGCCACGATTTCAAGAAAACGCCTGGAAACCGCCAGGTCGCCAATATCCTGCGATTTATCCTCAATATTTCCAGAAGCCGCTTTGCTTTCGTCAGGTGAAAACGCACCGGGCCTAGCGTTTAATACCAGACCGGCGGTTGGGTCACAGGTGACATGGGTGCTGACCTGCCCGCCGTATTCCTGACGTACGAGAGTTAAATGGTTACCGTCAACCCCTTGGATAGCAACCACATCAGAAACAAATAACGAGTTCATTTTGATGGACAAGCCAGGGGATAGATCCATTCCAAATGTATCATGGGAAATCAGTATAACGGCATCCGCCGGCAGGATGTTTACCAGAGCTTGCCTCACCACTTCCGCATTGGGATAGGCGAAGATCTCATTGTCCAACTTCCACACCAGGGGGTAGGTGCCCGCGACATGGCTGCATACGGCATCCAAATTCGAACCCGAGCCGAATACAACGGCGGTTACCGGTGCCTCCGGATTGATTTTTTCAGCGGCTGAAACCAATTCCAGGGCGGAATCATCAAGCACTCCATCTTTGTGTCCGATGTAGGCAAATATTTGTTGGGTCATTATTTGAGTCCTCCTTTGGCTTTCAAGAGTTCAATCAGCTTGTCAATGATCTCATCGGTGCTTCCCTCAAGCATTTCCGCACCTTCACAAAGATGCGGATCAAAATAGTCAAGCCGCTTTACTCCGGC
>CAZWGD010000029.1:0-8213 GCA_964633235.1 uncultured Desulfobacteraceae bacterium
GAGGGGATTGAACTTTCCACGTATTGTTCCCAAAAATTAGCTGAAACCGAAAAACGCATCACGATCCTCATGCAGGATAAACATGATGGGGTCACGGAAGCGCTATTCAGCGACAATGAAGAACATGAATAAACATTACCAAACCGCAAGAGGCCGCACTAAATTTAATTTAAAAACCTACCTGAACAAAAGGGCCGCTCAGGTTAACCGGGCTCTAGCCGACAGTTTGCCCATCAACCGGACCTCTCCTCGAATTCAGAGGGCCATGCATCACTCACTCATGGCGGGTGGAAAACGGTTGCGGCCCATTTTGTGCATGGCTGCGGCCGAAGCTGTCGGTGGGGAGGCAAGCCAAGTAGTGCCGGCTGCTTGCGCTCTGGAAATGATTCATACCTATTCCCTGATCCACGACGACCTGCCGGCAATGGATAACGATGCCCTGCGTCGGGGAAAACCCACCTGTCATATCGCGTTTGATGAGGCCACCGCGATTATGGCCGGGGACGCCCTGCTCACCATGGCGTTTCAAATCCTTACAGAGGCACCCATGACCCAAATAACCGCAGAATCGCGCATTACCGCCATAAACATCATTTCAAACGCCGCCGGATACAGAGGAATGATCGCGGGACAGATGCAGGACATGTCCATGGAAAACAAGCCCGCCCGCGCCCGGGACTTGGAGTCGTTGCATCGGTTAAAGACCGGTGCTTTGATACGGGCATCCGTACAAACCGGCGCCGTACTCTGTCGGGCGTCTTCCCGTCAGCTTAATCAACTGGCAGCGTACGCCGACCATATCGGTCTGGCGTTTCAAATCAAGGACGATATCTTGAATGTAGAGGGAACGCCTGAGCGTATGGGGAAAGCGGTTGGCACCGACACCCTGCGTAAAAAGGTCACCTACCCTACCCTCTTTGGTTTGGAAAAATCACGCTCATTGGCCCAAAAGCAGGTGACAAGTTCATTGCGTTCGCTTGAGGGATTTGATAATAAAGCGGACCCATTGCGAAGCATTTCCATGTATATTCTAAACAGAAACCGCTAGCCGCTAGGGAGAGGTACCAGATTGGGTTTTTTATCAAAGATCGATTCGCCGGCCGATTTAAAAAAAATGGCGCGGTCCGATTTGCCCCTGCTGGCCAAGGAAATTCGACAAGAAATCGTGGATGTGGTGTCAAAAACAGGTGGTCACCTGGCTTCCAGTTTAGGCGTGGTTGAACTGACCATCGCTATTCACTATGTTTTCGACTCCCCCCGGGATAGAATTATTTGGGATGTCGGGCATCAGGCATATGCCCATAAGCTGATCACGGGAAGGCGATCATGCTTTAGCACCCTTCGACAGTATCAGGGCCTGTCCGGATTTACCCGTGTACGAGAAAGTCAACATGATGCGTTTAGCACCGGCCATAGCAGCACTTCAATTTCTGCCGGCCTGGGAATTGCCAGCGCCATGCGAATGAAAGGCCGGCCCGCCAAGGTTATCTCCATTATCGGTGATGGCTCCATGACCGCCGGGTTGGCCTATGAAGGCCTTAACCAGGCGGGAGACATCAAAAAAGACACCGACCTAATCGTCATCCTTAACGATAACGATATGTCCATTGCCCGCAATGTCGGAGCCCTGTCCTCTTTACTCAGCCGGACGTTTTCAGCGACAAAACTACAGGGATTAAGGAAAAATCTGGGAGAGTTTCTACGCTCACTACCAAAAATCGGTGACGACATCTACCAGTTGGCCAAGCGTTCGGAAGAGTCGTTCAAGACCTTTGTCACGCCGGGCATGTTGTTCGAGGCCTTGAATTTTGAATACTTCGGCCCCATCGACGGCCACAACCTCAACCACTTGATCGATATCCTTCACAATATTAGACGCATCCATGACCCGGTACTGTTTCATGTCACCACGAAAAAGGGAAAGGGGTATCCGCCGGCCGAAACCAATCCGGTATATTTCCACGGCTGCACCAGTTTCGATGTAAAAACAGGTAACTGCAATCAAAAGGGATCCCCCTCCCCTACCTTCACGGCGGTTTTCGGGGATGCCATGGTGGAGATCGCCGGTAAAAATAAAAAAATCATTGCCGTAACGGCGGCCATGCCGGAAGGGACCGGTCTGGTCTCGTTTTCACGGCATTTTCCGGATCGTTTTTTTGATGTCGGTATTGCTGAGCAGCACGGGGTAACCTTTGCCGCTGGACTGGCTTCGGAAGGCTTCAAACCGGTGGTGGCCATCTATTCCACCTTTTTGCAGCGGGCCTATGATCAAATCATTCACGATGTGTGCATTGAAAAGCTACCCGTCGTTTTTGCCGTCGATCGGGGGGGCATCGTTGGCGAAGACGGATCCACCCATCACGGTGTGTTCGATCTTTCCTATTTGAGGAGCATGCCCAACATGATTGTCATGGCGCCCATGGATGAAAACGAGCTTCGCAAAATGCTGGTGACCGCCATCGAGTATAACGGACCGGCGGCCTTTCGATACCCCCGGGGTACCGGCACCGGTGTCGACCTCCAACATCCCATCACCCCGCTGCCAATCGGCAGGGGAGAGGTGCTCCTAGAGGGTGGGGACCTCCTTATCCTGGGTATCGGGCAATGTGTCAATACGGCCCTGAGCGCGGCGGCAACGTTGACATCTCGAGGGATCAGCGCAACGGTAGTGAACTGCCGTTTTGTCAAACCCCTGGATACGGAACTGATTGTTGACTTGGTCCAAAAAATCCCCCAGGTAATCACAGTAGAGGAAAATGTACGGCAGGGAGGGTTCGGCAGTGCCGTTTTGGAATGTCTAGCCGATGCCGGGATCACCGGGTTTCATTGCAGACGCTTGGGCGTAGATGATACGTTTGTGGAACATGGCCCTCAAGACATCCTGAGATCGGCGCACGGCATTGATACGAAGGCCATTGTCAGTACCGCCGAGAGATTGATGAAAACTACCGGTTGACTGCCGTTTCCGCGGAAGGCTGCCAATGACCCGTACGCCTGTTAAATCGGCACCGTCGAAGAAAAAGGCCAAACACAGGCTGGATAGGCTGGTAGTGGAAAGGGGATTGGCCAGCAGCCGACAACGTGCGCGTGCTCTGGTCATGTCGGGAAGGATCCTGGTCGACAACAAACCGGTGGGTAAACCGGGCGCATCCTTCCCCCTTCATGCGGATATCCGCATGAAGGGTTCAGATATCCCCTATGTAAGCCGGGGTGGATTGAAGCTGGAAAAAGCCCTTACCCGCTTTGAGGTTGACGTTTGCGGCTGGGAGTGCATGGATGTGGGTGCTTCTACGGGTGGATTTACCGACTGTCTGCTGCAGCGTGGCGCAAGGTATGTTTTTGCCGTGGATGTGGGCTATGGGCAGTTGGCCTGGAAATTGAGACAGGATCCACGGGTAAAGGTGATTGAACGCACCAACATCCGGCATATGCCTTTCCAAGCGGTCCCTAGACCGCTTGATCTCATTGTTATTGATGTCTCCTTTATTTCATTGAAAACGGTTGTCCCGGCGGTACTCAAATTTCTGAAGAGAAATGCCGGTATCATCGCCCTGATCAAGCCCCAGTTCGAAGTGGGCAAAGGGTGTGTGGGCAAAGGGGGTATTGTGCGGCACACCGGAGATCATGAACGGGTCGTGGCGAAGCTTACCGCCCATTTCGCCTCTCTGGGGTTTTCCATATGCGGGGTTACCGCCTCCCCCATCCTTGGCCAAAAGGGTAATAGGGAATTCATCGTTTATATGAAATGCCAGGGGTGCATTAGCGCTTAGATTGATCCGTGCAGATTGGCCCGGGATTCTTAGAACCGTTTGGATTTACAATATTATTTTCACCTTGGTTTTTTAGGGTAAAACTTGTAAGAAAGCATGTCCGTATCTTCTTTTTTCAGTCTTCAAACGCATATTATTTTAAGAGAGGAGTCTAAATGACACAAAAGGTGGATAAAATAAGAAACGTTGCCCTGGTGGCGCATACCGGGGCCGGAAAAACATCCCTTGCCGAAGCCATGCTTTTCAATGCCGGTGTCATCACGCGTGTGGGGCGGGTCGAAGACGGCAATACCGCCATGGATTTTGAAGCCGAGGAACTCAAGCGGCAGTCGAGTATCAGTACCGCTTTTCATCAATACGACTGGAAAAAGCATACCGTCACCCTGATCGACACACCCGGAGATCAAAACTTTTTCACCGACACCAAGATCTGTATGCAGGCCGCCGATGCAGCCGTGGTGGTGATCGATGCAGTCGATGGTGTTAAGGTTCAGACCGAACAGGCCTGGAGCTTTACCGAAGAGTTCAACCTATCCACCGCCATCGTCATTAACAAACTTGATAAAGAGCGTGCCGACTTCACCCAGGCTTTTAAAGACATCCAGCCCTACTTTAAACCGAAACCGATCATCGTCCAGCTGCCCATCGGGTCAGAGAGCAATTTCAAGGGCATCGTGGACCTTATCAACCTCGACGCTTTTGAGTACAATCAAGGGAGATCCAAAAAGATCGACATTCCGGCGGATATGCGGGATCTGGTACAAGCCGAGCGTGAAGCGCTGGTTGAAAATATTGCCGAATCCGACGACGACCTCCTGGAGCGTTACCTGGAAGGCGAAGAGATCAGCAGTGATGAACTGAGAGACGGTTTGAAAGCAGGGATATTATCCCGTTCTTTCGTTCCGGTCTTGTGTTGCTCAGCGACGGCCAACATCGGTGTTGACCTTCTGCAGGATTTCTTTGTAGCGGCCCTCCCCTCCCCCGGTGATAAAGGTGCCAGAAAAGGAAAAGACCCTGCCAACGACGAAGATATCGAACGCACACCGGATCCGGATGCCCCGTTTTCGGCTTTTGTGTTCAAGACCTTAGCGGATCCTTATGCGGGCCGGCTGACCATTTTCAGAATCGTTTCCGGCAGTCTTGGTTCGGACGGCATTTTTTATAATGCCACCAAAGAATCAAAAGAGCGTTTCAATCAACTGCTCACCATCACCGGAAAAGAGCAAAAACAGATCGACGGGGCAGGCCCCGGTGCGATTGTTGCCGTGGCCAAATTGAAAGAAACCACCACAGGTGATTCCCTGTGTGATGATTCCCAAAAAATTGCCTACACATGTACCCCTCCCCTGCCCAACCTGATGTCTTTTGCCGTAACCGCCAAATCAAAGGGAGATGAAGACAAGGTTTTTTCATCCCTGACACGATTGCTGGAGGAAGACCCCGCTCTTGAGTTAAACCGCAACGCCGAAACCAGGGAAATCCTTTTATCGGGAAGGGGCCAGGTTCATATCGAGGCCACGCTGGAAAAATTGAAACGCAAGTTCAATGTGGAGGTTCAACTCAACATCCCCAAAGTTCCGTATCGCGAAACCGTCAGAAAGAAGGTGCGTGTCCAAGGAAAGCATAAAAAACAAACCGGCGGGCATGGTCAATACGGCGACTGCTGGATTCAGCTGGAACCCCTTCCCCGCGGTGGAGGGTTTGAGTTTGTGGATGCCATCGTAGGCGGCGCCATTCCAAAAACGTATATTCCAGCCGTGGAAAAGGGCGTCCTCGAATCGTGCCATAAAGGCGTCCTGGCCGGATATCCATGCGTGGATTTCAAAGTCACCCTGGATGACGGTTCCTTTCACGCGGTCGATTCTTCGGAAATGGCCTTCAAAGTGGCCGGCTCGCTGGCCTTTAAAAAGGCGGTTTTAGAAGCCAATCCAATCCTCCTGGAACCCATTATGAAGGTAACCATCACCACGCCGGATGAATATATGGGTGACATCATGGGAGACCTGAACAGCCGCCGCGGCAGGGTTTTG
Source organism: uncultured Desulfobacteraceae bacterium (assembly GCA_964633235.1). Classification (GTDB taxonomy): domain Bacteria; phylum Desulfobacterota; class Desulfobacteria; order Desulfobacterales; family CAZWGD01; genus CAZWGD01. Next base: position 5,801 of record CAZWGD010000029.1, read on the forward strand.
GGTATGGACAACGCGGGGAAAAACCAGTTGATCAAGGCCAATGTACCCATGGCCGAATTTTTGACCTACGCACCGGACTTAAGGTCCATGACAGGGGGACGGGGAATGTATACCATGACATTTTCCCATTATGACGAAGTCCCTGCTCAAATCGCCGAAAAAATAATCGCCGAGATTAATAAGGAGTAGTCGCTCGGCACACTCCCAAACGGTTGCCGGCATTATTACAAATGATGTGACCCTGATGCCGGCAATCCCACACCGCCAGATCACCTTCTCCCACCAAACGCTCGCACACAGGACTTATGAGGTGCGAAACCCGCGTAAAATGCATCCCGCATGTTTGTAAAGATCTTCCTGTTGCGTTTGTATATTTTTTTTCCCGAGGAACAGTTTGCGGCATGAAAGCGCTTTGAGCGTCGATTGCCGATATAATCAGATTCGCCCTCCCTCAAACGACTCCATATCCTCAGGTTGGCAGCCATCGCCCGACGCTGAGCTCTGAGCATATCCGCTCCGTATTTTCCTGTCTCTCCCGTAGGCAGGAAATAGGCATATCCCTCAGCGATCATTTCCCGGTTGACGAACAGGCCGTCGGGCAAAAAGACATAGGCCAACACCCGCCCATATCGGTCATGCCTGTTGCTTGAAAATTCCAGACGAATCTTCCCGCCATATACCAGGCGTTTATTGTAGTCTTTGGCCTCATACGCATAAGGTTCAGCGGTTTGATTCTTATGGTCGATCTCCGGCGCATTGATGCCGATATAACGCACCCGCCGCCCATCCGCCAGCAGGACCGTATCCCCGTCGTTTACCCATGCCACCACCGCCATCTTTTCCATGCACCCTCCGGGCACGGTAAAGCCCAACATACCCAAGCAAATCCAAAAACCAAAAACCGCTCTTATCATTTTAATAACCTCAAATCACACATCCGTATCGCGCGGTCATCAAGCATTTTTGCCAGGCCGCCATATGATGCCGGTATAAATCCCAGGGTTTCCTGCCACGTCTCCTCGTCTTCCATGCATAGATAAATAAGAACATCCGGAGCCCTGTCCCGGATCCAATTCACCATGCGGCGGTAGAGTCTGAGACGCAGCGGCTTGAAATAGCGCATCTTGCCGTCCAGGCCCGGAATCAGTTCGTGATATATGATTTTCGACCCGGGGAAGCGGTTCTTAATGATGGGCTCCAAGGAGGGCATATAGCGTAAACCGCCCAGACTGATCCAAATAATATTATCCGCGGATATGTGCGCAAACAACGCCTTGACAACCTGCCTGTACTCTTCCTCGCAGCCTTCATAAAGGATAAGGGGGTCAAAATGAAATCCAAGCCGATATCCCCATGAAGCGCAGGTCGCCGCAGCTTGAAGCCTGGAAGAAAGTGATGCGGTTTTACGTTCTTCATTCTCAATCACCCGCGGCGTGTTTAACGACCATGATACGATCGTTTTCCGATGATGGGATAGATTTCTCAGGTGTTCAATGGCGGTTGTTTTGGTCTTCAACTCCAACACCGCTCGAGATTGTCCCGCGAATTTAGGCACCAGAACAGCGGAAAGATCTCCCCATCGCTCCCAGATCAAGCTGTCGGTAAACTCCCCCGTACCGATTCTGCTGATAACCGGCCACTTGAAAAACGAGTCGAGTTCATCAAGCATATCGCTTCGATTGACAAAAAGCTGCAGAAGCGGCGGGTGAAAATAGGTTTGCAGGATACAGTAGGAACAATCCATTACACAGAACGAGCCGATATGAAGAATCCGATATCCACAGCAGAGGTAGGACCGCGTTCCCGGGCAGTCTTTAATGAACTTGCCCTTATTCCGGGTGAGGTATAAAACCTCTTTTCCCCTTTTTACGGGGTCATCGGCGGTAAGTACGGAGCCAAAAACATCTCGCGGGTTGTCGATGATCTTGATGGGTACACGGAAATACGTCTTTAGTTTTCTGACATGCTCGAGACGAGCGACCTGACGGTCAATATAAAGCGAATTGATAGGCATAGGGCTTGATAGCACGATTTGGATATGCTGAAAAGATCTTTAACCCCGCTTCCCCGACCGTCGAACAACCCCTGACAGCGAGCCGGTGCGAGCGAAGGCTGATTGATAAAATAAAAGTTCGTGTTCGGCGGAATGTGGCATAAATATATTGAGTGTGATATGGGTACGCTACACCTCTTGACATTCATGGGAGTCGGTGTGCCTTGAACCCCTGCGAGGAATCGATAACATGAATTCGATGCGCATCAAATTTTGGACCATTGCCTCGGCGACCTTGACCATTGCCCTGGTTCTTTTTCTGGCGATTGGTTTTTTTTTCTGGCGTCAGTTGGCACCGGATGAAACCGCCATGCTGCTCCGCATCTTCAACAATAACCTAGGCTATATCTTTGGCACCCT